>DATIZW010000205.1:0-2145 GCA_035516875.1 Steroidobacteraceae bacterium | reverse complement strand
AGGGCTATTACTACGCGCCGACGGTGCTCTCTGAGGTCCCGCAGAGCGCCGCCGTCATGAACGAGGAGCCTTTCGGTCCGGTGGCGCTCATCAATCCGTTCCGCACCGAGGCGGAGATGATCGCAGAGGCGAACCGCCTGCCGTACGGCCTGGCAGCCTTCAGCTGGACGCGGGACGCGGCGAGGCAGAAGCGCCTGGCGCGCGAGGTGGAGACCGGGATGCTGTGCATCAACACCACGGTGCTCGCGGGACCCGACGCGCCGTTCGGCGGTGTCAAGTGGTCGGGCCACGGCTCGGAGAACGGTCCGGAGGGTGTCATGGCCTGCCTGGTGATCAAGGCGGTGCACGAAGGGTGACGCATGAGCCATGAGTTGAAGACCGGCGGCGAGCGCGGCTACCTGCGCATCGCGACCGAGGAGGCCTTCGCTACACGCGAGCAGATCGACTGCTACCTGCGCATGGTGAAGGACGGCAGCGCGGACAAGGGCATGGTGTCGCTCTGGGGGTTCTATGCGCGCAGTTCCTCCGCGCGCGCCACGCAGATCCTCGAGCGACTGCTCGACTTAGGCTCGCAACGCATCTGTCACATGGACGAAACCGGGATCGACAAGGCGATTCTCGCACTCACCTCGCCGGGCGCGCAGCCGCTCACCGACGTCGCCGAGGCGCGCGGTCTTGCGCAACGCGCCAACGACTACCTCGCCGCTCACGTCGAGGCCCGCAAGGACCGTTACGTGGGCATGACCACCGTCGCCCCGCAGGACGCCGAGTGGTCGGCGCGCGAGATCGTACGCGGCGCACGTGAGCTCGGCTTCAAGGGCGTGCAGATCAACAGCCACACCCAGGGCCAGTATCTCGATCATCCGCGGTTCGATCCGATCTTCCGCGCGCTCGCCGACACCGGCCAGCCACTCTACATCCATCCGGCCACGCCACCGGACACGATGATCGGGCCGATGCTCGAAGCCGGGCTCGACGGCGCCATCTTCGGCTTCGGCGTGGAGACGGGTCTGCACCTGCTGCGCCTCATCACGAGCGGCATCTTCGACCGCTACCCGCAGCTGCAGATCATGGTCGGTCACATGGGCGAGGCGCTGCCGTTCTGGGCGTATCGGCTCGATTACATGCACCAGGCGAGCGTGCGCTCGAAGCGTTACCCGTTCATGCAGCCGCTGCGCAAGAGCATTCTCGAGTACCTGCGCGGCAACGTGCTGATCACTACGAGCGGCATGGCCTGGGCACCGGCGATCCTCTTCACGCAGCAGGTAGTCGGTGAGGATCGCGTCATGTACGCGATGGACTATCCGTACCAGTTCGTGGCCGACGAGGTGCGCACGCACGACAACCTCGACATCCCGCTCGCGACCAAGCGCAAGCTGATGCAGACCAACGCCGAGCGCTGGTTCCGCCTGTGAGCCGCGCACGGTTCGTGCAGACGGCCGGCTACGCACTCGGCCTGGTCGCGCTCACCAACGCGCTCAGTCTCCTCGACCGCAACATCCTCGCGATCCTCGCCCCACGTATCAAGCACGACATCGGCATCGGCGATGCGGAGATGGGACTCCTCTACGGCACGGTATTTGCGCTGTTCTACGCGTTGTTCTCGCTGCCCCTCGGGCGGCTCGCCGACGGCTGGGTGCGCTCACGGCTGCTCAGCATCACGCTGGCGTTCTGGTCGGTGGCGACCGCGCTCGCCGCCGCGGCGCACGGCTTTGCGCTGCTGGCCGTGTCGCGCCTCGGCGTCGGTATCGGCGAAGGTGCGGCACAACCGGCCGGCATCTCGCTGGTGATGGACCGCTACGCAAAACCGCGCCGCGGCTTTGCCATGGCCGTGATCGCCGCCGCGATCGCGCTTGGCCTCGGCGGCTCGTCGGTGCTCGGCGGCGTGGCGGCCGACTGGTGGGATCACCTGCACGCCGGCGATACCGCCACGCCCGGACTCAAGGGCTGGCAGTTCGCCTTTCTCGTGGCGGCGCTCCCCGGCTTCCTCCTCGCGGCGCTCCTGTGGAGCTTGCCCGAACCGCGCCGCGGGCAACTCGACGGCATCGAGTCAGCGCCGGATCCCCGGCCCTTTCGGGCCAGCCTCGCGCTGCTCGGGGCGGTGACACCGGGGGCCAACTGGTTCGCGCTCGCCGGTCGCCGCGC
>DATIZW010000204.1:0-10691 GCA_035516875.1 Steroidobacteraceae bacterium | reverse complement strand
TAACGCGACCGTCGGTGGCGATGAACAGCATGTCGAGCTCGATGTAGGTGTTCTTCATCCACATCGTCTCGACGCGCGGGGGCTGCACCGGGAACACCATCCCCATATTCTCCGGCAGGTCGCTCACGAACATCAGTCCCTGCTCGGCGCGCTCGGGCGTATCGGCGATCCATACCTCGAACCCGTACTTACGCGCGGTGTGATCGGCGCCGCGGTGCGTGATCTCGAGCGAGGTACGCGGAAAGGTCGCCAGGTCGAGCGGTCGGCGCGGCGCGTCCGCAAACGCCGGCGCAGCCGGCCGCAGCAGGGCCGCTGCCGTGATGATCAGCGTGGCGACAGGTGCGGCGAGCGTCGCGCGCGCGTTGGCTGCTGACATGGATCCTTCCCTAAGGCCTGGCCGCGCGGGGAGTCTCGGGCGGCTCGTCTTCGAACACTGCGGTGCCGGCAAAATCGAAGCGACTCACCAGGATGCGCGCATCACTGCTGAGGGTGCTCGCCGGAGATATGCAGAAGCCACGGGCCACGATTCGCCAGGATCGCTTCGGTCCGCCGAGTGCCCCCATACGCTCCTGGCGCAGATCGTCGACGGTGCAGTGATCCTCGCCACGGGTGGCGAACAGCCGCTGATCGCCCTCGAAGATCACCGTGAGGTTGGTCGGCAGCTCGCGGCCGGTGCGCCCCTCGCGCACCGACCTGACGCCGAAGACCATGCGGATGCGGCGTCCGTCGGCATGCGATGGACCGGCGAAGCTCACGCGCACACCGCTGCCGTCAGGCCGCGGGCCGCCGTCGCATTCGAGCTCGCCATTGTGCCAGTCGATGTCGACGTTCAGTGCCCCACGGATGCGCGCCCGCAGGTAGCCGTTACCGGTCGGCAGGCAACCGTGCCGGGCGGCCGGCGCAGTCGCCGGTGCGGATCCCGCCGGCGGCGCGGGATTGGCGGGCGTTGCCCCGGTCAGCACCGGCAGGCTCAACACACCGAGGATCGTCAGGCAGGCACGCAGCATGCGGCGCAGTGTACCGATGCGCGCCGGGTCAGGTGCGATTCGTGTCACGCCCCGGGCTCGACGAGCAAGGCCTTCGCGAGCCGCGCATGTCCGCGCGCGATCCAGCGGGCGACGTGCATGAGCAGCGTGAGGATCACGATGCCGAGCATCATGCAGAAGAGCGCGCCGAGGAGGCTCTGCGGCGAGCCGTAGTCGTGGCCGTCGAGCTGGATCATGGCGGACGAGACACCGAGCGGAAAGAAGCCAGCATCCCGGCCGAGCAGAATCAGCGGCGACAGTGCCAGGCGCAGCCCGCCGGCGAGCCCGGTGATCGCGACCGTGAAGTAGATGATTCCGAGCGGCAGCATGGCGAGCAGGTACAGCAGCGTCGTCCAGGTACGCACGTCATTCAGCATCCCCGCGATGCGGGTGAGCCAGCCTGAAGGCGGCCCGGGATGCACCGGCCGCCGCGGCATGCGCTCGCCGGTCGTGGCCTCGAGCAACCGTCCCTCCCCGAGCGCGATCACCCGCGCCATGCCGATGAAGGCAAGGAAAAACGGAATGCCGATCACGAGGACCGCGAAGCCAGCCGAGAGCGCGAGCCCCGCCACCACGAACGTGAAGTAGAGGATGCCCGTCGCGATGGTGAGCAGCATATAGAAGAGAGACGTGTAGGCGCGCACGTCCATGAACACGCCGAAGAAGCGCCTGATGCCGGAGGCCTGAGTGACGGCCTGCGACCCGGGAGTCTTCAGCGCCGCCTTCACTTTGACTTCGGTGTCGCGGTAGGCGGTAGCCACCTCTTCCGGGGCCCCATAGGTGCTCGCGATGAGTTCGAGCACGTCCGCTTCCGACTTGCCGGGGTGCGCGGCCACCTCGGCGCGCAGGTACTCCTCGGCGTCATACAGCGCGTCCTGGATCAGCGCGGCATCCTCGCCGGCGAGCGCAGCGCGCAGCTGCTTCAGGTACTCATCGATCGAGCGTGGGGCGTTGGCACTCATGAGTCGGTTCCTTCGATGAAGCGATCGACGAAGCCACGGGTCTGGCGCCAGATGTCGCTCCACTGGCGCAGCATCGCGCGGCCCTCGTCGGTGATGCGGTAGTAGCGCCGCGGCGGCCCGGCGTAAGAAGGCACGACACGGCTCGTGAGAAGGCCGGCAGCGGCCAGCGTACGCAGCACCGGATACACCGTGCCCTCTTTGAACAGAGCCTCGCCTTCATTCGCCTTTTGCAGGCGTTTGGCGATCTCGTAGCCGTAGAGGTCTTCCGGCGTGCGATCGAGTACCGCCAGCAATACCAGTGCGACGAGACCCGCATTGAGATCTTTCTGGAATTTCCGAGCCTGACTATCATCCATTAAGCAGTACTATACAGTATATAGTACTAGTCATCAATTAGTACTTCAGCTTCGAAGAACCGTGCCTTCACGGCTTCAACGACTTTCGGCCCTCTGGAAGACGCCCGACAGGAGGCTGCTAGACTTCGTCTCCCCTCCACGAAAGCTGCGGATGAGAAACTCGCTCCTCGAAATCACCCCGGTGATCCCGGGGAGCCTGTCCCGGCTGCCGGAGCTGTCCGCGAACCTCTTCTTCAGCTGGCACCGCCCGACGCGCGCGCTCTTCGAGGACCTCGATCCGGAGCTGTGGAAGCAGACCAACGGCAATCCCCGGCTGATGCTTCGCTGCGTGAACCAGGTGAGGCTCGAGCGCTGCGCCCGAGATGAGCAGTACCTCACACGCTACGCGAATGCACTCCAGACGCTCGACGCATACGTTGCCGTTGCGCCGGCCGCCGAGGGGCCGCTCGTCGCGTACTTCTGCGCCGAGTATGGCTTTCACGAGAGCTTCCCCATCTATTCCGGCGGCCTCGGCGTGCTGGCGGGCGATTACTGCAAAGCCGCCAGTGATGAGCACGCCAACTTCGTCGCCGTCGGACTGCTTTACGAGCAGGGATATTTCACCCAGACGGTGGACAACGACGGCGTGCAGCACGCGGAATACCGCGAGCACGATCCGCGCGACCTGCCGGTCGAGCCGGCGCGCACCGCTGCGGGCGAATGGCTCAAAGTGAGTGTGCGCATTGCCGCTCGCGACGTGGTCGCAAGGCTGTGGCGCGCGCAGGTCGGTCGCGTTCCCGTGTACCTGCTCGACACCAACTGCCCCGAGAACGCCCCGTCCGATCGCGATATCACGCACCGCCTCTACGGCGGCGACGAGTCGACGCGCGTCAGGCAGGAGATGATCCTCGGCATCGGCGGTGTGCGCGCGCTGCGCGCCCTCGGCCTACAGCCCGCGGTGTGGCACCTCAACGAAGGCCACGCGGCGTTTCTGATACTCGAGCTGCTGCGCGAGCACCTCGGCTACGGCCTCACCTTCAACGCCGCGCTCGAGGCGGTCGCCGCGGACTGCGTGTTCACCACTCACACGCCGGTCGCCGCGGGCCACGACGCCTTCAGTCCCGAGCTCATCGTGCAGCACTTCGAAGGCCTGATCCGCGAACTGGGGCTGCCGGTCGAGCGCTTTCTCGAGCTGGCGCGCGCGCCTTCCGCCCCCGGCCTGTTCAACATGACGCGCCTCGCGCTCAACGGCACGCGCCACGTCAACGGCGTGAGCCGCATGCACGGCGCGGTCTCGGAGCGGCTGTACGCGGATGAGTGGCCGGAAGTGCGCCCCGAGGACAACCCCGTGGGCTACGTCACCAACGGGGTGCACGTGCCGACCTTCCTGCACCAGCGCTGGATGGAGTTCTTCGACCGCGAGCTGGGACGCGAGTGGCGTGAGCGGCTGCGCGATGCGGAATTCTGGACCGCCCTCGAGCGCGTACCCGATGAGCGCTACTGGGCGACCGCGCAGGACGTCAAGTCGCGCATGCTGGCCAACGTGCGCGAGCGGCTGCAGCGTGAGTACCAGCGCAAGAGCTCGAGTCCGGCGCAGCTGCGGCAGGTGACGCGCTTTCTCGACCCGCAGCGTCCCGAGGTGTTCACGCTCGGCTTTGCACGCCGCTTCGCCACCTACAAGCGCGGCACGCTGCTGCTGCGCGACCACACGCGGCTGGCACGGCTTGTGAAAGATCCGGAGCGCCCGGTGGTACTGCTCTTTGCCGGCAAGGCGCACCCGGCTGACGAGCCCGGCAAGAGCGTGCTGCGCGAGCTGCGTCAGCTGATGATGAGTCAGGAGTTCGTCGGGCGGATCATCTTTCTCGAGGACTACGACCTGCAGCTGGCGCGCAGCCTCGTCTCCGGCGTCGACGTCTGGCTTAACAATCCGATTGCCCCGCTCGAGGCCAGCGGTACCTCGGGCATCAAGGCCGCGATCAACGGTCGCCTCAACGTGAGCATCCTCGACGGCTGGTGGGCGGAAGGCTGGGCCCAGGACAACGGCTGGGGCATCCCGCCGGCGAGCATGCAGGATCCCGAGCGGCGCGACGCGCTCGAGGCCGAGTTGATTCTCGGGGTGCTCGAGGAGGAGGTGCTGCCGCTCTACTACGCGCGCGACGAGCGTGGCTGCCCGCGCGGCTGGGTGAAGTACAGCAAGCGCGCCATGACCAGCGTGATCCCGCGATTCAACATGCGCCGTGTGTTGTTTGATTACAGCCAGGGCCTGTACACGCCGGCAGCCGCGCACTACCGGCGGCTCGCTGCCGACCGCTTCACTGGGGCGCGCACCCTGGCGGACTGGAAGCAGCGGGTGCGGGCGGCCTGGCCCAAGGTGAGCCTTAAGCTGCTCAGTGATGCGGCGCGCGATCTGCCGCGCGGCGAGCGGCTGCGGCTGCGGGTGGCCGCTGCGCTCAACAGCCTGACGCCGGCGGACACGCGCGTCGAGTTCGTGGCACGGCGGTTGCTGCCCGAGGCGGATCTCTCGCCGCCGCCGTTGTCCTCTTACGGTCTGACCGCCCGCGAGGGTGTCTGGCACGCCGCGTTCACGGCGACGGACGAGCAGGATGCCGATGGCGCGGTGATCTTCGCCCTCGACATCGAGCCCCCGGAGTGTGGGCAGTTTCGCACCGAGGTCCGTATCTATCCCTGGCACGAGCTGCTGTCGCATCCGTACGAGCTCGGGCTCATGAAGTGGCTGTGAGGTTGGCGCACTGCGGGTTGCGCAGACCGCCGGCGTTGCGTTGTAGTACCGATCATGTCCCACCAGCCCGCCCGCGCCTCCTCCGGACGCTACGTGAGCCGCCTGACGGGCGGGACGCTGGCGATCATCATGGCCGGCGGCCGCGGCGAACGGCTGCGTGACTTGACCGCGCACCGCTGTAAGCCGGCGACGCCCTTCGGCGGTAAGTTCCGCATCATCGACTTCGTGCTGTCGAACTGCGTCAACTCAGGTATCCGCCAGATCTCCATACTCACCCAGTACAAGGCACAGTCGCTCATCCAGCACGTACAGCACGGCTGGAGCTACCTGCGGGGTGAGTTCGGCGAGTTCGTCGAGGTGGTGCCGGCCCAGCAGCAGCTCGGCCCCGCCTGGTACCGCGGCACCGCCGACGCCGTGCATCAGAACATCGAGCTGATCCTCGCGCACCGGCCCAAGCACGTGCTGGTGCTCGCCGGTGATCACATCTACAAGATGGACTACGGCCCGATGATCGCCTACCACGTGGAGAAGGGCGCCGACGTCACCGTCGGGGTGGTGGAGGTTCCGGCCCGCGAGTCACGGCACTACGGCGTGCTGACGGCCACCGAGTGGAACCGGGTAACGAAGTTCTCGGAAAAGCCGGCGACGCCCGATCCGCTGCCGGGCCGTCCCGACACCATCCTCGCCTCGATGGGCATCTACGTCTTCAACCCCCGGCTACTGCAGACGATGCTGGCGGAGGATGCGGCCAGCGTCACTTCGGCGCATGACTTCGGCAAGAACATCCTGCCGGACGCGATCGGCGCCAACCGCCAGGTATTTGCCTACCCCTTCCAGGACGTGAAGACCCGCGCACAGAGCTACTGGCGCGACGTCGGCACCATCGATGCGTTCTACGACGCCAACCTCGAGCTGGTGCACGTGCGCCCGGAGCTCAACATCTATGACGAGGACTGGCCCATCTGGACGTACCAGCTGCAACACCCGCCGGCCAAGTTCATCCTCGACGAGGATGGGCGCCGCGGCGCGGCCATCAACTCCATGGTGTCCGGCGGCTGCATCATCTCCGGTGCGGTGGTGCGCGAGTCGCTGCTGTTCTCCGCGGTGCGCGTCGAGGAGCGCAGCGCCATCCACCGCTCGGTGATCCTGCCGCGCGCCCAGATCGGCCGCGGCTGCATGATCGTCAACGCGATCATCGACGAGGAGTGCACCATTCCCGACGGCACGCAGATCGGCGTCGACCGGGAGGCCGACGTGCGACGCTTCCACGTCACCGAGAGAGGGGTCGTGCTCGTCACCGCCGACATGTTGCGCGACGCACCGGCGCAGGGCCGATGAGCGCCGCACCGCGCCTGCCGGTCATCCTGCTGTGGCACATGCATCAGCCGCAGTACCGCGACGCGCTCACCGGGCAGTACGCGCTGCCGTGGACGTATCTGCACGCCATCAAGGACTACACCGACATGGCGGCGCACCTCGAGGGTAACTGCGAGGCGCGCGCAGTGGTCAACTTCTCCCCGCTCCTCATCGAGCAGCTCGAGGAGATCGCGCGCCGCATCGCCGAGCACCTGAGGAACGGCAGCGCGTTGCCCGATCCGGTCCTGGCGCTGCTCGGCCCTGGGCCGGTGCCGACCGAGCCCGCCGCGCGGCTCGAGCTGCTGCGTGCCTGCCTGAAGGCGCAGCGCAAACAGATGATCGAGCGCTTCGGCCCGTACCTCGAGCTCGCGACCATCGCTGAGACGCTCGGCACGCTGGAACGCATCCCCTACGCCTCGGATCAGTTCATCTTCGACCTGGCCGTCTGGTACCACCTCGCCTGGCTCGGCGAGACGGTGCGGCGCACCGATCCGCTGGTGGCGCGCCTCACCGAGCGCGGCCGCGACTTCAGCAGCGCGCAGCGCCGCGACCTGCTCGGGCTGATCGGCGAGCTGGTAGGGCAGGTTATTCCGCGTTTCCGGGCGCTCGCCGAGCGCGGCCAGTGCGAGCTATCCGTGACGCCATACGCTCACCCGATCATCCCGCTGCTGCTCGACTTCCGTTCAGCCCGGGACGCCGTGCCGACCATGCCGCTGCCCGAGCATGCCGCCTACCCCGGCGGCGACGCCCGTGCCCAGTGGCACATCGAGGAAGCGGTGCGCATCTTCACGCGCGCCTTCGGTGTCCCTCCCGCCGGCTGCTGGCCCGCGGAAGGCGCGATCAGCGCCGGCACGCTCGAGCTGCTCGCTGCCGGGCGATTCCGCTGGACTGCGAGCGGTGCCGGGGTGCTGCGCGCCAGCCTGGCGATGAGCGATGCCGCGGCGGCGCAGGACCGGCAGGCCTTCAACCGTCCGTATCGGCTGGGCGGCACCGGCATCAGCTGCTTCTTCCGCGATGACACCTTGTCGGATCTGATCGGCTTCACCTACGCGACCTGGCACGGCGACGACGCGGCGGCGAACCTCGTGAACGAGCTCGAGCAGATGGCGCACGACTACGAGCGCGACGCTAACCACGCGGTGCTGATCGCGCTCGACGGCGAGAACGCCTGGGAGCACTACCCCTTCAACGGCTACTACTTCCTGCGCGCACTGTACGCGCAGCTCGCGAGCCATCCGCGGCTCGAGCTCACCACACTCTCGGCGTGCCTCGCCCGCGGGGTACAGCCCGCACCGCTGCCGCGGCTGTGCGCCGGCAGCTGGGTGCACGGCACGCTTGCGACCTGGATCGGAGATCCGGCGAAGAATCGCGCCTGGGACCTGCTGTGCGACGCCAAGGAAGCCTACGACCGCGTGATCCACCAGACGACGGACGCCGCGCAACGCGCGGCCGCCGGCCGACAGCTCGCCCTGTGCGAGAGCTCCGATTGGTTCTGGTGGCTCGGCGACTACAATCCGGCCGACGCCGTCAGCCAGTTCGATCGCCTCTACCGCCGTCAGCTGCTGGCGCTCTACCGGCGGCTGAACCTCATCCCTCCCGGGGAGCTCACGCTGGCGCTCGCCGCGGGCCATGGAACACCCGAGCACGGCGGAGTCATGCGCCGCGCCAACGCCTGATGCAACGCGCTCCCGCGCCAGCGCCCGCATGAGCGGCATGAGACTGCCCGTATTCGACCGCCGCCGCGCGGGGGTGCTGCTGCCGATGTCAGCACTCGACGCGGCGCTCGGACGCGGCGGCCGCGCGTTCATCGACTGGCTGGCGCAGGCGGGATTCTCCGTGTGGCAGATCCTGCCGGTCGGTCCCGTCGGGGCCGATCTCTCCCCCTACTGGGTACGATCGGACAGCGCCGGTAACCCGGCATTCCTTGACCCGGCGGAGCTGCCGGATCCGCGCGCGCCGATGGGCGCGGAGTTCCAGGCCGTCTCGGGCCCCTGGCTCGCCGATTACGCGCTGTTCGAGGCGCTCGCCACCGCACACGGCGGTGCGCCCTTCTGGCACTGGCCGCCAGCGCTGCGCGATCGGGAGGCAAATGCACTCGCGCAGGCGCGCGGCGAGCTGGCGGCAGAGGTGGAGCGCATCGAGCGCGAGCAGTATGCGTTCTACGTCCAGTGGAACCGACTCATCGAGCACGCCCGCTCGCGCGGCGTGCGGCTGTTCGGCGACCTGCCGTTCTATGTCGGACCGTCCTCGGCCGAGACCTGGACGCACCGCGAGCTGTTCCGGCTGACTCCGACGGGCGAGCCGGCAGCGGTCGGCGGAGTGCCGCCGGATTATTTCTCCGAGCTCGGGCAGCTGTGGGGCAACCCGGTGTACGACTGGCAGGCGCTGCAGCAGACGGACTTCGCCTGGTGGCTGGCGCGGGTGCGCGCTCAGCTGGCACGCCTCGATCTGCTGCGCATCGACCACTTCCGCGCCCTGGCCGCGCACTGGGCCGTGCCTGCCGGGGCGCCGGATGCGCGCGGCGGCGCCTGGCTGCGAACCCCGGGCGAGTTGCTGCTGCGGCGGTTGCGCATGGAATTCACGGATCTGCCGCTGGTCGCCGAGGATCTCGGGGTCATCACCGAGGACGTGCTGGCGCTGAAGAACGGCTTCGCCTTGCCAGGCATGCGGGTCCTGCAGTTCGGCTTCGACGGTGAGCCGGGCAACGTCCATGTGCCGTACCGCCACGAGCCCAACTGCGTGGTCTACACGGGCACGCATGACAACAACACCACGCTCGGCTGGTACGCGGGACTGGACCACGACACCCGCGAGCGGGTCGACTTCTACCTGCGCGTCACGCCGGGCGCGATGCCCGAAGCGCTGATACGCGCAGCGCTCGGCTCCGTGGGGCTGCTGGCGATCATTCCGGCGCAGGACCTGCTCGGGCTCGGCCCCGAGGGCCGGACGAACACTCCGGGGACTACCAGCGGCAACTGGACCTGGCGGCTGCCGGCGGGCGCGCTCAGCGCCGAGCTGGCACGCGGCTGCGCACATCTCAACGCGACATTCGGCCGCAGCTGAGCGGCGAGCGGCGCGCTCAGCTTGCCGCGAGCCGCCGGTAGAGCTCGACGTACTCGCCGACCTGGTGGCGCCAGGAGAAGTCGCAGCGCATGCCGTTTTGCACCATCCGTGTCCACTGCTCGCCCTCGCCGTACAGGTCGAGCGCGTGGTTGAGCGCCCATTCGAGCGCCGACGTGTCGAAGTCGTTGAACACGACTCCGGTACCCAGACCGCTCCTCACATCGTAGTGCTCGACCGAATCGGCGAGGCCGCCGGTGCGGCGCACGATGGGCACCGTGCCGTAACGCAGGCTGTACATCTGGTTGAGGCCGCAGGGCTCGTAACGTGACGGCATGACAAACATATCGCTCGCCGCCTCAATCCAGTGGGCGAGCGCATCGTCGTAGCCGCAGTGAAACCTCACCCGCCCGGGAAAACGCCGCTCGAGCCCAGTAAAGAACTCCTCGTACTGCGTCTCCCCGTTGCCGAGGGCCGCGAAACACAACGCTCGCGTGCTGAGCACGGCGGGCAGCGCACCGAAGAGCAGCTCGATGCCTTTCTGCGCGGCGAGGCGGCTGACGATACCTGCGAGCGGCACGCCCGCTCGCGCATCGAGCCCGTCGCGCGCGAGGAATTCGCGCTTGAGCTGTGCCTTCACGGCGAGGCTGCCGGCATCGTAGTGCCGCGGCAGATAGCGGTCGCGCCGCGGGTCCCACTCGTCGTAATCGACGCCGTTGAGAATGCCGCAGAGCGTGCCCGCGGCGGCCCGCTCGCGCAGGCTGTCCTGCAGCCCCATGCCGTACTCATCGGAGCAGATCTCGCGCGCGTACGTCGGGCTCACGGTGTTGATGGCGTCAGCGTAGAGGATCCCGTGACGCAGAGCGTTGATGCGTCCGGCGGCGAGATCCCCCGGGTGCAGCAGCTGCTTCCAGCCCGATAGTCCGAGATCGGCTCCCTCCGCCGCAGGGAAGATACCCTGGTAGCCGATGTTGTGGATGGTGAGCAGCGTGCGCGTTGCGCGAAACAGCGGCTCCTTCGCCCAAGCGGTCTGCAGGTACAGCGGCGCGAACGCCGTGTGCCAGTCGTTGCAGTGGAGTACCTGTGGAGCCCAGCCGCTGCGCTCGCAGGCAATGAGCGCCGCACGTGTGAAGGCGAGGAAGCGCACGTGCTCGTCCGGGTCGGCCGTGTAGAGCGTGCTGCGCGCGTAGAGCGGCGGGCAGTCGATGAGATA
>DATIZW010000203.1:0-5690 GCA_035516875.1 Steroidobacteraceae bacterium | reverse complement strand
GCCGACGTCGTCGACCTTGAGGCCATGGCGCGCGAGGAGCTTCGGCACGGCGAACACCGGCCCGATGCCCATCTCTTCCGGGGCGCAGCCGGCGACCGCCATGCCGCGGTACGCCCCGAGAGGTCTCAGGCCCCGTTGCTCGGCCACCTTCGCCTCCATCACTACCGCGCAGGAGGCGCCGTCCGAGAGCTGCGAAGCGTTTCCCGCGGTGATGAACTCGCCCTTGGCCACCACCTGGCCATCCGACCAGACAGGCTCGAGCTTCGCGAGTGCGCCGAGCGTCGTGTCCGGGCGGTAGCCTTCGTCCTGCCTGAGGAGCACGTCCTCGGCGCGCGTCTCACCCGTCACCTTGTCGGTGACGAGCTTGCGAGTCGCGAGCGGCACGATCTCGGCATCGAAGCGCCCGGCCTGATAGGCGGCAGCCACGCGCTGCTGGCTCTGCAGGGCGTAGGCGTCCTGCGCCTCGCGTGGTATGTGATAGCGGCGCGCCACGACCTCGGCGGTCTCGATCATCGGCATGTACAGGTGCGGCGAGCGCGCGAGCACCGCCTCGGATTGCGCACGGAAGGTGTTGAGGTGCTTGTTCTGGGTGAGACTGATCGACTCGACGCCGCCTGCCACCACGATCGCCATGCCGTCCCCGGTCACCTGCTTGGCGGCCATCGCAATCGCCATGAGGCCGGAGGCACACTTGCGGTCGATGCTCATGCCCGCGACGCTCTCGGGGAGCCCCCCGGTCACGACCGAGAGGCGCGCGATGTTGTAACCCTGCGTGCCCTGCTGCGTGGCGCAGCCGAGGATGAGATCCTCGACCTCCGCCCCGTCGACTGCGGCGCGACGCACCGCCTCGCGCACCGCGTGACCGGACAGCAACGGTGCCTCGGTATCGTTGAATGCGCCACGGAAGGCCTTACCGATCGGCGTCCGGGCGGTCGAGACAATCACGGCTTCACGCACGATTCGCTCCTTCGGCCACGCGAGGTCGCGCCCCGCTACAGCCGCTCGATGATGGTGACGTTCGCCTGGCCACCGCCTTCGCACATGGTCTGCAGCCCGAAGCGTGCGTTGCGACGCTCGAGCTCGTGAAGGAGGCTCGTCAGGAGCCGCGCGCCGGTCGCGCCGAGCGGGTGGCCGAGGGCGATGGCGCCGCCGTTGACGTTGACGCGCGCGGAATCGGCGCCGAGCTCCTGCTGCCAGGCGAGCACCACGCTGGCGAACGCTTCGTTGATCTCGATCAGATCGATGTCGGCGAGCGTGAGCCCGGTGCGGGCGAGCGCCTGCTGCGTCGCCGGGATCGGCGCCGTCAGCATCCACAGCGGATCCGCGCCGCGCACCGAGAGATGATGGATGCGGGCGCGCGGCTCGAGGCGCAAGCGCTCCACCGCGCCCGCCGAGGCGATGAGAAGCGCTGCGGCGGCGTCGGCGATCTGGCTCGCGACTGCGGCCGTGATGCGTCCACCCGGGGCGAGCGGCTCGAGCGCCGCCATTTTCTCGAGCGTCGTTCCGCGGCGCGGCGTCTCGTCGTGATCGAGGCCGTTGAGCGCAGCGATCTCGCGGGCAAAGTAGCCGCGCTCAATCGCCTCGAGGGCACGCCGGTTGCTCTCGAGGGCGAATTCCTCCATGCGCCGGCGGCTGATGTCCCACCTGGCGGCGATCATCTCGGCGGCACGAAACTGCGACACCTCGGCGCTGCCGTAGCGTGCGCGCCAGCCCGCCGAGCCGCTGAAGGGGTCCGGCCAGCCGTAGGGTTTCCCGGCAAACATCGCGGCGTTGAGCGGGATCTGGTTCATGCTCTGCACACCGCCCGCGATGACGAGGTCCTGGGTGCCGCTCATGACCGCCTGAGCGGCGAAGTGCACCGCCTGTTGCGAGGAGCCGCACTGGCGGTCGACGGTGGTGCCGGGCACGTGATCCGGGAATCCTGCGGCCAGCCAGCAGGTGCGGGCGATGTTGCCCGCCTGGGGCCCGAGCTGATCGATGCAGCCGAAGATCACGTCCTCGACCTGAGCGGGATCGACTGCAGTGCGCTCGAGCAGCGCGCGCAGCACGTGCGCGCCGAGATCGGCGGGATGTACCCCCGCCAGCGTTCCCTTCTTCCTGCCGGTGGGCGTGCGAACGGCGCCGACGATATAGGCCTCGTGGCTCATCAGGATCCCTCTTTTCCCTTCCCGGTAGTCTGCGCGGGCTAGCGCAGCAGCGCGAGCCAGTCGCGGTCGCGCGGCCCGTAGGCGACGAAGTGTGGATTCAGCAGCTCGGCACGGGTGTTGTACTGCAACGGCGCGCCATCGAGCTGGCTCACGGTGCCGCCGGCCGCGGTGAGCACCGCGTGCGCCGCGGCCGTGTCCCACTCGCTGGTCGGACCGAGCCTCGGGTACACGTCCGCACCGCCTTCGGCGACGATACAGAACTTGAGCGAGCTCCCGAGCGCGAGCAGCCGGTGCGGACCCACCCGCTCGAGAAAGGCATCGAGCGAATCGCCACGGTGCGAGCGACTGGCGACCACGCGCAGCGGCGCGACCGCAGTACGCGTCACCCGGATCGGCTCGGCGGCGGCCGCGGCGATTTGCCGCCAGGCCCCGCGGCCGACGAGCCCCCGGTAGCTGGTGTCGGTCACCGGCACGTGCACCACCCCGAGCTTCGGGGTGTGCCCTTCGATGAGCGCTATGTTCACCGTGAACTGGCCGTTGCGCGAGAGGAATTCCTTGGTGCCGTCGAGCGGATCGACCAGCCAGTAGCGCGTCCACTGCCGGCGAACGGCGTAAGGGACATCGGCGGCCTCCTCGGAGAGCACCGGCACGTCGGGGGTCAGCTCGGCGAGCCCGCGGACGATCAGCGCATGCGCACGCAGGTCGGCATCCGTGAGCGGCGACTGATCGGCCTTCGCCGAGACGGCCACCGCGCCCGAGCCGTAGACCTCGAGGATCTCCCGGCCGGCGCGCCGGGCAATGTCTGCGGTGCGGTCGAGGAGCTCGCGCTCCGTGTCCGTCATGCCCCGTCCGTCACCTTGAGCGAGTCGAGGTGCGCGATGACGCGCTCGGCGGCCCCCTCGGCACTCACGGCGGTGGTATCGATGTGGATCTCGGGCGCCTCGGGTACCTCGTAGGGGGAGTCGATGCCGGTGAAGTTCTTCAGCTCGCCGCGGCGCGCCTTGCGGTACAGTCCCTTGACGTCGCGGCGCTCGGCCTCCGCCAGCGGGGTGTCCACGAACACCTCGAAAAACTCGCCGGGCGCAAACAGCTCGCGCGCCATGCGCCGCTCCGAGCGGAACGGTGAGATGAACGACACCAGCACGATGAGACCGGCATCGACCATGAGGCGCGAGACCTCCGCCACGCGCCGGATGTTCTCCACGCGGTCCTGCGCGGTGAACCCCAGGTCCTTGTTCAGCCCGTGCCGCACGTTGTCGCCGTCGAGGAGGTAGGTGTGCCGCCCGGCGGCGGTGAGCTTGCGCTCGATCAAATTGGCGATGGTGGACTTGCCGGCACCGGAAAGGCCGGTGAGCCACAGTACGCAGGCTTTCTGGCCCTTCTGCCGCGCACGCAGGCGCTTGTCGACGTCGAGCGCCTGCCAGTGCACGTTCTGCGAGCGGCGCAGCGCAAAGTTGATGAGCCCGGCGCCCACGGTGTTGTTGCTGAGACGGTCGATGAGGATGAAGCCGCCGAGGGTGCGGTTCTGCGTGTACGGCTCGAAAGGAATCGCGCGGTCGAGTTCGAGCTCGCACACGCCTATGTCGTTAAGCTCGAGCTTCTCGGCCGGCACGTGCTCGAGCGTGTTGACGTTGATCTGGTACTTGAGCGGCGCGATGGTCGCGGAGACGGTGCGTGTGCCCGCCTTCATGAGATAGGCGCGGCCCTGCAGCATCGGCTCGTCGTGCATCCACACCAGCGTTGCCTCGAACTGGCTCGCCACCTGCGGCGGGGCGTTGGAGGCGGCGAGCACGTCGCCACGGCTCACGTCGACTTCGGAGTCGAGCGTCACCGTAACCGACTCGCCGGCCACCGCGGCCTCGCGGTCCGCGCCGGCGGCGAGGATGCGGGCGATGTGGCTCTCGCGGCCGGCAGGCAGCACGCGAACGCGATCACCCTTGCGCACACTGCCGCTGGCGATGAGCCCGGCGAAACCGCGGAAGTCCGCGCTCGGTCGGTTGACCCACTGCACCGGCAGGCGAAAGGGCCGTGCGGCGAGCGCGGCATCCACCTCCACCGTCTCGAGGTGCTCCATGAGCGCCGCTCCCTGGTACCAGGGCATATGGGTGCTGCGCGCCGTCACGTTGTCGCCATGTACCGCGGACAGCGGGATCGCCGTGATGTCGGTGAGCCCGATGCGTGCGGCGAACGCCCGGTAATCGGCGACGATCGCGGCGAAGGCGTCGCGCGCGTAGTCCACCAGATCCATCTTGTTGACCGCCAGCACGACGCGTGCGATGCCGAGCAGGTGCACCAGATAGCTGTGGCGGCGGGTCTGCGTGAGCACCCCCTTGCGGGCGTCGACCAGGATGATCGCCAGGTCGGCCGTCGAGGCGCCGGTCACCATGTTGCGCGTGTACTGCTCGTGCCCGGGTGTGTCGGCGACGATGTACTTGCGCCGCTCGGTGGAGAAGAAACGGTAAGCGACGTCGATGGTGATACCCTGCTCGCGCTCGGCGGCCAGGCCGTCGACCAGCAGCGCGAAGTCCAGCTCGCCGCCGCGCGTACCCACGCGCTTCGAGTCCACCGCCAGCTGCGTGAGCTGGTCGTCGAAGATCATCTTCGCCTCGTAGAGCAACCGGCCGATGAGCGTCGACTTGCCGTCGTCCACCGAGCCGCAGGTGATAAAGCGCAGCAGGCTCTTGCGCTCGTGCGCCTCGAGGTAGGCGCCGATGTCGGCGGCAATGAGCGCGGAGCGGTGCGCCATCAGAAGTACCCTTCCTGCTTCTTCTTCTCCATCGAGGCGACGGCGTCGTGATCGATGACGCGCCCTTGCCGCTCCGAGGTGCGCGTCAGCAGCATCTCCTGGATGATCGCCGGCAGGGTGTCGGCCTCGCTCTCGATGGCGCCGGTCAGGGGATAGCAGCCGAGCGTGCGGAAGCGCACCTTCTTCATGACCGGCTGCTCTCCGGGATTGAGCGGCATGCGCTCATCGTCCACCATGATGAGCGCGCCGTCGCGCTCCACCACTGGCCGCTGCGCCGCAAAGTACAGCGGCACGATCGGCACCCTCTCGAGGTAGATGTACTGCCATACGTCGAGCTCCGTCCAATTCGAGAGCGGGAACACACGCAGGCTCTCCCCGGGGCGCTTGCGCGCGTTGTAGAGCGCCCACAGCTCCGGGCGCTGCTGCTTCGGATCCCAGCGATGCTGGGCGCTGCGGAAGGAGAATACGCGCTCCTTGGCGCGACTCTTCTCCTCGTCCCGCCGCGCGCCGCCGAAGGCGGCGTCGAAACCGTACTGGTCGAGCGCCTGCCGCAGTGCCTGAGTCTTCATGACGTCGGTGTGCACCTGCGAGCCGTGCGTGAACGGACCGATGCCCTGCGCAAGCCCTTCCCGGTTGACGTACACGATCAACTGCATGCCCAGCTTCTGCGCCATCTGGTCGCGGAACTCGTACATGGCACGGAACTTCCAGGTGGTGTCCACGTGCAGCAGCGGGAACGGCGGCACCGCCGGGTAGAAGGCCTTCACCGCCAGGTGCAGCATCACCGCGCTGTCCTT
>DATIZW010000202.1:0-8717 GCA_035516875.1 Steroidobacteraceae bacterium | reverse complement strand
GGGACCTCGGCGTCCGCCAGCCGGGCGCGCTCGGCATGGTTGCGGCGCCACTGCTTGCGCACGTCACGCAGGCTGTCCTCGGCACCGCGCTTCTCGCTCTTGTTGAGCACGATGAAGTCGGCGTAGTCGAGCATGTCGATCTTCTCGAGCTGGCTGGCGGCGCCGTATTCGCTGGTCATCACGTACAGCGACAGATCCGCGAGGTCCACGATCTCGGTGTCCGACTGGCCGATGCCGGCCGTCTCGACCAGCACCAGGTCGAAGCCGGCGGCCTTGTACAGCGCGATGACCTCTTTCAGCACCGCGGAGGTGGCGAGGTGCGCGCGCCGCGTGGCGAGCGAACGCATGAAGACGTTCTCCGCCGCGAGACTGTTCATGCGGATGCGATCCCCGAGCAGCGCGCCGCCGCTGCGGCGGCGCGTCGGGTCCATCGCCACGACCGCGATCTGCTTGTCGGGGAAGTGGCGCACCAGGCGCGCGAGCAGCTCATCGGTGAGACTCGACTTGCCCGCGCCGCCGGTACCGGTGATGCCGATCACCGGGACCTTGTGGCGCGAGCGCGCGAGTGCCCGGCGGATCTGCTCGAGCTGCCCGCCGCCGCCGTCCGCGCTGCCGGCGCCCTCGAGCACCGAGATGGTGCGGGCGATCAGACCATGATCGCGGGCGTTCAAGGGGCGGAATTCGTAGGGCGGCTTCTGATGCGCGCCGATGCGCGCAAAGACATCGTCGATCATGCCGGCAAGACCCATGCGGCGGCCGTCCTCGGGGGTGTAGATCTTCTCTACACCGTGCCGCTCGAGCGCCTCGATCTCGGCGGGCGCGATGGTGCCGCCCCCGCCGACCACGACGCGTACGTGGCCGTAGCCGCGCTCGCGCAGCATATCGACCATGTAGGTGAAGTATTCGTTGTGACCGCCCTGATAGGAGCTGACCGCGATCGCGTCGACATCCTCGTCGATGGCGGCGCGCACGATATCGGCGACGCTGCGATTGTGGCCGAGGTGCACCACCTCGGCACCTCGTGCCTGCAGCAGCCGGCGGATCATGTTGATGGCCGCATCGTGGCCGTCGAACAGCGAGGCCGCGGATACGAACCGCAGCGGCTGGCGTGCCACGGCGTGTTCGCTGCTGGCCCGCGCTGCGCTGCCCCCGAGACCGGCGTTCATTTGGCTGTTCCTGTCTGTGTCGTGGCGCCGGGGCCGGACGGATCTTTACCCGCCGGTAAAAATACTTACCCACCAGTATGATCGGGCCGCGCCGGCCGGTCAACGCGCCCCCGCCGGCGCCCGGTTCCCGGCGGCGGCAATCACGCTGCCACCCCCACGTCGCTATAATACTCTTTACCCATGAACAGCCGCCGCAGCAACCCGCCGCCCGCGGGCAAGACGCTCGTACCGGGCGCCTCGCCGTGGCGGGCGAGCCGCGAGCGGCTGCGCGACCGTGAAGTCAAGCGCGACGCCGTTATCCGCGCCGCGGCCCGCGAGTTCAACCGCAAGGGTTACCACAACACCTCCCTCGACGACATCGCCGCGCGCCTCGAAGTCACCAAGCCCACGGTGTACTACTACGTCACCAGCAAGGAGCAGCTGCTGTTTGAGTGTTTCGTGGCCGGCGTCGAGCAGATCCGCATCGCGTTCCGCGATGTGCGCCACCTCGCCGTGCCGGCGCGTGAGCGGCTGAATGCGGTGCTGCGCCACTACGGGGAGGCGGTAGCCTCCGAGTTCGGCTGGTGCATGGTGCGCGCCGAGGACCAGGACCTCTCGCCCGCGATGAGCCGCCACATCAAGTCGCTCAAGTCCGAGATCGACCATGGCATTCGCCGCCTGATCCGCGAAGGGGTACAGGACGGCTCCATCCAGCCGTGCGACCCAAAAATCACGGCCTTTGCCCTCGCCGGTGCACTCAACTGGATCGCGCACTGGTATCGTGAGGACCGATCCCTGACGGGCGCCCAGATCGCCGAGGCGTTCGTCGCCGTATTCGAGGGGGGCCTGCGACCGCGCGGCAGCGCCCCCCGGGTCGCCCGCGCGCCGCTGCGGCGGCGGGCGCGAGGTGCCATGGCGCGCTGACTCGAGTCAAAGCGAGGCTCCTATGTCCGGTCCAGATGTCGTCATCGTATCCGCCAAACGTACCCCCATCGGGGCGTTCCTTGGCGCCCTGTCACCGCTCACGGCCGTGCAGCTCGGCAGCGCCGCCATCAAGGCCGCGCTCGAGGCTGCCGGCATCGGCGCCGCTGACGTTCAGGAAGTTCTCATGGGCTGTGTACTGCCCGCGAACCTCGGCCAGGCGCCCGCGCGCCAGGCGGCGCTCGGCGCGGGGCTCCCCATCGCCACCCCGAGCACCACCATAAACAAGATGTGTGGGTCGGGAATGAAGGCCGTAATGATGGCGGCGGATCAGATCCGCTCCGGCACCGCCGACATCGTGCTCGCGGGCGGCCTCGAGTCGATGAGCAACGCTCCGTACCTGCTGCCGAAGGCGCGTACCGGTTACCGGATGGGTCCGGGCGAGCTGGTCGATCACATGCTGCGCGACGGCTTGCAGAGCCCGTTCGACGGCAAATCGATGGGGTGCTTTGCGGACTCCACCGCGAGCCGCTACGGCTTTACCCGCGCGCAGCAGGACGCGTTTGCCTCCGAGTCGGTGCGGCGCGCCATGCAGGCGCTGCAGGCGGGGGAGTTCGACGTCGAGGTGACGCCGGTGACGGTGAAGGGCCGCAAGGGCGAGACGGTGGTCGCGCGCGATGAGACCCCCGGAACGTGCGACGTGAGCAAGATCACCACAATGAAGCCGGCGTTCAGCAAGGACGGCACGGTGACCGCGGCGAGCTCCTCGTCCATCTCGGACGGCGCCGCGGCTCTCGTCGTCATGAATGCGCAGACCGCCGCCGCGAGAGGGCTCAAGCCCCTGGCGCGGATCGTTGCCTACGCGAGCCATGCCCAGGAACCGGAGTGGTTCACCCTGGCCCCGGTGGGTGCGATCCGCAAGGTGCTCACACAGCTCAACTGGAAGCCACATGACGCCGACCTGTACGAGATCAACGAAGCGTTCGCCGTGGTCACCATGGCGGCGATGCGCGACATCGACATCGACCATGCACGCGTCAACGTGAATGGCGGCGCCTGCGCCCTCGGTCATCCGATCGGCGCGACCGGGGCACGCATCCTGACGACGCTGCTGCACGCGTTGCGCCGCCGCGGTGGGAAGCGCGGCATCGGCTCGCTGTGCATTGGCGGCGGCGAGGCCGTGGCGGTGGCGGTGGAGATGATCTGAGCGCCAGGCGCAGCCGCCAGGGGAGGAGCGATGAAGATGCAGGACGCGCGCGCCGTGGTCACCGGCGGCGCCTCGGGTCTCGGCAACGCGGTTGCACGGCACATCGCCGCATCTGGCGGCAAGGTCGCCCTGCTCGACGTGCAGGAGGGGCCCGGGCGGGCCGCCGCAGCCGCCCTCGGCACCGCCGCCAGCTTCGTGCGCTGCGACGTCACCTCCGAGCCCGAGGTGAATGCGGCCATGGACACGGCCCGCGCCTGGCTCGGCGGCCTCAACCTGCTGGTGAACTGTGCGGGCGTGGTGGGCGCCGGACGCGTCCTCGGCAAGAACGGCCCCATGGCGGGGGAGTTCTTCACCAAGGTGATCCAGATCAATCTGATCGGCACTTTCCTCTGTGACAAGGCCGCGGCCGCCATCATGCAGCGCAATGCCCCGGCCGCCGATGGCGAGCGCGGGCTCATCATCCATACCTCATCAGTCGCGGCGTTCGAGGGACAGATCGGCCAGGCGGCCTATGCGGCCACCAAGGCCGCGGTTGCCGGCATGACGCTGCCGATTGCCCGGGAGCTGGCGCGCTTTGGCATCCGCTGCGTGTCGATCGCCCCGGGGATCTTCCACACCCCCATGATGGATGCCATGCCGCGGGAGGTTCAGGAATCGCTCGCCGCCCAGGTGCCGTTCCCGGCGCGTCTCGGCAAGCCGGAAGAGTTCGCGCAGCTGGTCGCGAGCGTGTTCGAGATCCCGATGCTCAATGGCACGACGCTGCGCCTCGACGGCGCGATCCGCATGCAGCCGAAATAAGGCTGCGCTCAGGTCATCGTGGGCTCGGGGAAGGTGCGTGGCTGAGGCGGACGTCGCAACCGAGACGATCGAGCGCGACGTCATGCAGTACGACGTCGTGATCGTCGGGGCGGGACCCGCGGGCCTCTCGTGCGCCATCCGCCTGAAGCAGCTCAAGCCCGCGATCAGTGTCTGCGTACTGGAGAAGGCCGCGGCCGTAGGCGCGCACGCGCTGTCCGGCGCAGTGCTCGAGCCTGGGCCGCTGGAGAGGCTGCTGCCGGAGTGGAGCAGCGAGTATCCCGGCATGAAGGTGCCGGCGACCGAGGACGACTTCCGCATCTTCGGCCGCGCGCGCGCCTACAAGCCGGTGCCTGACTGGCTCATCCGGCTGCTGCCGCGCTCGATGACCTACTCGACCCCATTCAACAATCACGGCAACTACATCGTCTCGCTCGGCCAGCTGACGCCGTGGCTCGCCTCCCGGGCCGAGGCGCTCGGTGCGGAGATCTTCGCGGGTTTCGCCGCGGCCGCCGCCGTGTTCGATGCGCACGGCACCGTCAAGGGCGTGCGTGTCGGCGACATGGGACTCGATCGCGACGGGCGGCCGGGACCGAACTTCACCCCGGGCGTGGAAATCCACGCACCGGTCACGGTGCTCGCCGAGGGTGCGCGCGGCTCGCTCTCGAAAGAGCTCATCGCCAGGTACGATCTCAGCGGCGGCCACTGCCCGCAGACCTTCGCGCTCGGCTACAAGGAGCTGTGGCAGCTGCCCGCCGGACGCGTGCGCCCTGGTCGCATCGAGCACGGGCTCGGCTGGCCGGCGGACCCGCACACCTACGCCGGCAGTTTCCTCTACCACCTCGACAACGACCGTGTGTACGTCGGCTACATCGTCGGCCTCGACTACCAGGATCCGCGGCTGCAGCCCTTCGAGGCGTTCCAGCAGTACAAGAATCACCCGAGCGTGAAGGCGCTGCTCGAGGGCGGGGAGATCGTCTCGGCGGGCGCGCGCACCATCGCGGCCGGAGGCTGGCAGTCGACCCCGACGCTGGAGATGCCCGGGGCGATCCTCGTCGGCGATGCCGGCGGCACCCTCAACTTCGCCAAGATCAAGGGTGTGCATCAGGCGATCCGCTCCGGCGCGCTCGCCGGCGAGCACCTCGCGCAGACCGGGGCGGCCGCCGGCTTCGATGAGGCGTGGCGCGCCTCGGAGGGCGGCCGGGAGCTGAGGAAAGTGCGCAACTTCAAGCCCGGCTTCAAGCGCGGTCTGTGGCCGGGGCTTTGCAACGCCGCGTGGGAAATGCTGAGCGGTGGCCACTCGCCCTGGACGCTGAAGAACAGCGCAGACTGGTCGCGCTTGGCCAAGCTCGACGAGTTCACCTCACCGGAGCGGCACTGGGTCGAGCGTACGCTGCCGCCGCGTGATCGCGTGTCGTTCGTGTTCTTCGCCGGCAACTCGCATGACGAGAACCAGCCGGTGCACCTGAAAGTGTCCGATACCGGAATCTGTGCGCAGCGCTGCGGCAAGGAATACGGCAATCCCTGCGAGCGCTTCTGTCCGGCGGGCGTCTACGAGATGATCGACGACGGCCAGGGTGGCCGCCGCTTGCAGATCAACGCCGCCAACTGCGTGCACTGCAAGGCCTGCGACATCAAGGACCCCTACCGGATCATCACCTGGACCACGCCCGAGGGGGGCTCGGGGCCCAACTACCAGTCGTTGTAACATTCCGGCAGTCCCCTTGACCTGACCTCGACATGTCTGAGCTCTGGCGTCCCTCTGCCGCGCGCGTGGCGGATGCGAACCTGACGCGCTTCATGCGCTGCGTAAATGCGCGCCGCGGCCTGCGCCTCGGCGACTACGCGCAGCTGTACGCCTGGTCGCGGCGCGCGCCCGAGGAGTTCTGGCCGGAGCTGGCGCGCTTCGCCGACGTGCGCGCCGAGTGGGGCTCGGGGCCGGTGATCGAGAATCCGCATCTCATGCCCGGCGCGCGCTTCTTTCCGGGCGCACAGCTCAACTTTGCCGCCAACCTGCTGAGGTTCGCTGACGACAGGGAGGCGCTCGTGTTCCGCAACGAGCGCGGCACGCGCCGCACCCTTTCCTATCGCGAGCTGCGTGCCGAGGTTGCGCGCGTGGCCGCCGGCCTCGCCGCCGCGGGCGTGGTCGCCGGTGACCGCGTCGCTGGCTTCGTGCCCAACGTCCCTGAGGCCGCCATCGCGATGCTCGCCACCACGAGTTGTGGTGCCATCTGGTCCTCGTGCTCGCCCGATTTCGGCGTGCGCGGCGTACTCGATCGCTTCGGCCAGATCGCACCAAAAGTGCTGTTCACCGCCGACGGCTATTTCTACGCCGGCAAGCGGCTCGATTCGCTGCAGCCGATGGCGCAGGTGCTCGAGCAGCTTCCTTCGGTGACGTGTGTGGTTGTCATACCGTACGTCGAGACGCAGCCGCAGCTCGCACAGCTCGGGGCCGCGGCGGCACGCGCGAGCGCGTGGGACGAGTTCGGCACGCCGGCGGACGCGCCGTCGTTCCCGCTGTTGCCGTTCAACCACCCGCTCTACCTCCTCTATTCGTCCGGCACCACCGGCGTGCCCAAGTGCATCGTGCACGGCGCGGGCGGCACGCTGCTGCAGCATCAGAAGGAGCACCTGCTGCACACCGATCTCAGCCGCAGCGACCGCCTGTTCTACTTCACCACCTGCGGCTGGATGATGTGGAACTGGCTGATGAGCGCACTCGCCACCGGGGCGACTCTGGTGCTCTACGACGGCAGCCCGTTCCATCCGAGCCCCGCGGCGCTGTGGGACATGGCGCAGGAGGAGCGCCTCACGGTGTTCGGTACGAGCGCCAAGTACATCTCCTCGTTGCAGAAGAGCGAGTTCGTCCCCGCGGCCAGCGTCGACCTGACGGCGCTGCGGACACTGCTGTCGACCGGCTCGCCACTGCTGCCGGAGGGCTTCGACTTCGTCTACCGTGCCGTAAAGGCCGACCTGCAGCTCGCCTCGATCTCCGGTGGCACCGACATCGTTTCCTGTTTTGCACTCGGCTGTCCGACGCGGCCGGTGTATCGCGGGGAGATTCAGTGCCGCGGCCTCGGCATGGCTGTCGAGATCTTCGACGATGCCGGGCATGCAGTGCACGGTACCCGCGGCGAGCTCGTGTGCACTGCGCCTTTCCCCTCGATGCCGGTGGGATTCTGGAACGACCCGCAGGGGACGAAGTACCGCGCGGCATACTTCGAGCGCTTCCCCGGCGTGTGGCACCACGGCGATTACGCGGCGCTCACCGGGCACGACGGCGTGATCATCTATGGGCGCTCGGACGCGGTGCTCAATCCCGGCGGGGTGCGTATCGGTACCGCCGAGATCTACTCCGCGGTCGAGAGCCTGCCGCAGATAGCCGAGGCGCTCGCGATCGGCCAGGACTGGCACGGCGACGTGCGCGTGGTGCTGTTCGTGCGCCTGGTTGCGGACGTGCAGCTCGATGAGGCACTGAAGAAAGAGATTCGCAGCGTCATCCGCAGCAACACCACCGCGCGGCACGTGCCGGCCAAGATCATTGCAGTGCCCGAGCTGCCGCGCACGCTCTCCGGCAAGATCACCGAGCTCGCCGTGCGCAACGTGGTGCACGGCCTGCCGGTGAAGAACGTGGACGCGCTCGCCAACCCGGCGGCTCTCGAGCATTTCCGCAACCTGCCCGACCTCGAGTCCTGACAGCTCCCGTGAGCGACGCACCACCGAGCGCAACGGCCGCGGCGCCCGAGCTCGCCTCCGCATCCGCGGGACTGCGGCAGCTCTACGAGCGCGAGCTCGCGCAGCGCCGCTTCGACGCCGACCCCGCGCAGGTGGTCGCGGTGGGTAGGCTCGAGGCGCTGCGGCATCGCCTGCTCGAGTCGAGCGGCGCGCGCACTGCGCTGCTGCCACGCTGGCTCGCCGCGCTCGCCGGCGGCGCGCCACAGCCACCGCTCACGGGGCTGTACCTGTGGGGCAGCGTCGGCCGTGGCAAGACCTGGCTGATGGACCTGTTCTGCGCCAGCCTGCCGCAGTCGCTCGTGCGCCGACGACACTTTCACCGCTTCATGTACGAGGTGCACCGCCAGCTCGCACGCACGCCGCGGCGGCGCGCGCCGCTCGAGGCGATTGCGGCCGACATTGCCCGCGAGGTGCGCGTGCTGTGCTTCGATGAGCTGCAGGTGGCCGACATCGCCGACGCGATGATTCTCGGCAGCCTGTTCGCCGGGTTGTTCCGCCGCGGCGTCACGCTGGTGGCGACCTCCAACGTGCCGCCGGTCGATCTCTACCGCGACGGCCTGCAACGACAGCGTTTTCTCCCCGCCATCGGGCTCCTCGAGGCGCATCTCGAGGTGCTGCGCCTCGGCGGCGACGTCGATTACCGGCTGCGGCAGCTGACGCAGGCGGGCGTTTATCTGCCGGCGAGCGCCCCGGACACGGTAGCGCGCCTCGAGGCGCTGTTCGGGCGGCTCGCCGACCGCGATTCGTCCCGGGGCGGCACGATCGAGATCGACGATCGCGCCATCGCCGTGATCCGCGCCAGTGCGGCGGTGGTGTGGTTCGACTTCACGGCGCTGTGCAGCGGACCACGCAGCCAGAACGACTACATCGAGATCGCGCGCGAGTACCACGCGGTGATCGTGTCCGGCGTGCCG
>DATIZW010000201.1:0-10612 GCA_035516875.1 Steroidobacteraceae bacterium | reverse complement strand
CCAACGAGGCACCGCGGCCCAACGAACGCCCGGCCCAGCAGCCGCCGCAGCACCCGATGCACCTCGCGCAAGCCCCCGAGGCGCCGCGGCCCGAAGCTGCGCGACCGCCGCCGCGAGCGGAGGCGGCGCGGCCACCGTCGCGGCCTGAAGCCACACCGCACGCAACGCGGCCCGAGGCACAACGGCCGTCGGCGCAGGACCACGAATCGCGCGCTAGCACGGCGGAGCGGCCTCAAGCGGAGCATCGAGAGCCGTCGCACCCGCAATCGCAGCAGCGTCCGGGTGAGAATACGGCACGGCACGAACCAGCCCGCAAACCCGAGGAGCACCGCGGCGGATGACCCTCCCGTGACGGGCGCGCCGGCCAGTGAAGAGGTTGAACCCGCGGTCCTCGCGACGCCGCGGAATCCGGAGCGCGGTGGACTGATCCGGGTCGAGCCGCCGCAGCGGCCCAGGGCGGCGGTCGATCCCGGAACCGGCAGCGACCGGACGCTGTCGCGCGCCCTGTGGATCATCGCCATCTGCGCCCTGGCGCTTACGTTGCGGGTCGGTCGCGATGCGCTGATTCCGCTCGGGCTCGCCGCGTTGGTGGCTTGCGTGCTCTCCGGAGTCGTCGAGTCGTTACGACGCCGCGGCGTACCGCGGGCGCTGAGTGCCGCGGTGCTGCTCGCGCTGCTCTCCACCGCGATTGCCGGCACGATCGACCTCGTCGCGGCCCCGGCGCAACAATGGTTGCAGGGCGCGCCGCAGGTGCTGCGCACGATCGAGCACAAGGTGCGCCCGGCGCAGTCGCTCCTCCGGCGGCTCGACTACCTCACGCGGCGCGCCTCGGCGCTCGCGAGCCCGGGAACCGAATCCACGCCGGCGCCACCCGCAGGCGGCAGCAGCTCGCTCAGCGCGATCGAGGTCTTCGCCGCGACCGGTTGGGCCGCGGTAAGCATGGTGACGGTTCTCGCTTTTGCCTTCCTGCTGCTCGCCGCAGGACCGGCCGGGCTGGCGCGCATGGCATGTGGGCGCGACACCCGATGTAAGGCCATGCACACGCGCGAGATCATCGATGCCATCCGCCGCCAGGTAGGCCGCTATTACGGCACGCTGCTGCTGATCAACCTGTGCTTCGCCGCGGTCACGGCAGGGGTCCTGTGGCTTCTCGGCATGCCCAGTCCCGCGCTCTGGGGCGTGCTCGCCGGGCTGCTCAACTTCGTGCCCTACGTGGGTCCGGCGTTCGCCGTCACGATCTTCGTCCTGGTCGGCCTGGTCACCTTCGAGGGCGTCGCCCACACCCTGCTCGTGGCCGCAACCTACGTCGTGCTCGCCACCGTGGAGGGCCACGTGATCGAGCCGATCTTTCTCGGCCGGCGCCTCAACGTGAGCCCGGTCGCCGTGCTGTTTGCACTGTGGATCGGCGGCTGGCTGTGGGGCGTCGCGGGCGTCGTGCTGGCGCTGCCGACGCTGCTCGCGTTACAGGTGGCAACACGCATGACACGCGCCCGGACGCGCCAGACATAGCGCACCAGACATAGCGCACCAGACATAGTGCGCACCGGACGTAGCAGCGCGGTTCCACCCCGTTCGGCTGGCGCGTTAGACTCGCGGTCACAGGGAGCACGCGTATGTTTGCATGCACGCCGGCGCTGTCTTCCGCGGCGCTGTGCGTCGTGGCGCTGGCTTGCGCGCCGGGCACGGTGCTCGCCGCCAAGGCGTCCACGCCCACCCGACTCGAGCTGCGCGCCGGTGCCCGCGTCGGCATCGTCAACCAGCTCGACGCCGAGGTGACGCACTTCCACGCCGCTAAGCAGATCGAGAACAGCTTCCTCAAGACCTACCCGGTCAAGTGGCCGGTGAGCCTCATGCTCCTCGAGGCTGTCGAGGACCGGCTGAAGCAGCTCGGGGTCGTCGCCGTGCAGGTAGCGACGAGCGATGAGCTGCTGCGGGCGCGCGAGCATTGCTTCCTCGACGCCGCGCTCGGTAAGGGACTGCCGAAGGAGTGTGCCCCGCTCTTTGCGCGGCTGGCCGCTGCCGAGCACCTCGACGCCATCATCGTGCTCGGCCCGGGGCGCAATGACTCAACCCACGCGGGCGGCACACGCCACAAAGCGCTGCCGGAGTACCTGCGCGGCTGGTGCTTCGTGACGGGACAGGGTGGCGCCGACACGCTGCCGTCGCTGCTCAATCTCACGGAGTTGCTCCTGATCGGTGTGAACGGACAGGCGGCGCAGCTCATCGACCGCCAGTGGGGCGGGAACGGTCAGAGCTGGCTAGGCTACAAGGCGCCGGCGGATCTCAAGGCATTCCCCGAGCAGCAGCTCGCGCAGCTGCAGCCGCTGTTCGCCTATATGCTCAAGCAGCAGTCGGATGCCTTGCTCGCACATCTCGAAGCGGCACGGTAGCCGATTATAAGAACTGGCCGGCGCGACAGGCTGCTAGGCGGCGTGACGAATCGCCCAGGCGCACACGATCACTCCGATCAGCCCGAGCGCGAAGTCGAGCGCCGCGTAGAGCCGCTCGCGCCTTTCGAGCTGCGCGGCGCTGCGCGGAGCGATGAGGAAAGGCTCGCCGTTGCGCGGCTGCGAAATGACGCTGGTACGCGCGATGGCCGACTGCAGCTTCTGCGTCTGGCACTCTGCGGCCGCCGCCTGACGCGCCGCATCCCATTCCGCCGCACTGAGCGTGCCGTCGCGGTCCAGATCGAACCGCGCCAGGAGCGAGCGTTGATCCTGCTTCCACTCGTGCAGCTTTGCCGCGATCGCCGCACCGAGGTCGCCGACCTCGGAATGCGAGCGTAGCTCGCCCATGACGGTCAGCCAGTCACCGACGCCGAGCAGCCGCTCGGTGTAACGCCATTTCCCGGTGTGCAGCAGCGGCAGCGAGATGTCGCCGGCCGGCGGGGGTCCGGGGGGCCACGGGTCGTCCCCATACCAGACGTTGTCGGTCGTCGGAGTGATTTCCGCCTTCACCGGGCCGACCAGGCACTCGGCGTCCCCGTCGCTGAGCACGAACAGGTCGACGCTCGTTGCACTCTCCGTGACGCTCCAGCGGCCATGGCCCTTGGAGTCCTGCTCCTGGTGCGCAATCGCGTAGCTCCACCACACGCAGGGTCGCGACGTCAGCGGTGAGGCAATCGGTGCCTCACCGGCCGGCTGAGCGCGACCGCTGACCTTCACGTACCCCTGTGCGGCGGAGCGGATCCGCCCCTGCGGCGTATCGGCCACGAGCCGCTCGCGCCGCAGCCGCGCGAAGAACCGCCACAGCGCAAACAGCGCGAACGTCGCCGCAATCAGCGCGATCACCAGGTAGGGCGGCGGCTGCGCGGATCGCACGGGCCAGGTACCGCGGAAGCGACCTGCGGCCGGTGGGGCCTCAGGCGGAGAACGCCGCCTTCAGATCGACGTCCGCCTTGTGCTCGGCCTCGAAGTGCAGCAGCTGCGCGGACGGGAAATCGCCGAGCCGTGCCACCAGCGCATCGGGGAAGCTCGCGATGCGCACGTTGTTGGTATTCACCGCCTCGTTGTAGACCTCGCGCCGGTCGGCGATCGCGGTTTCGAGGCCGCTGATGCGCTCCTGCAGGTGGTGAAACGGCTCGCTCGCCTTGAGCTGCGGGTAGTTCTCGGCCACCGCGTACAGCCCGGTGAGGCCGCTGCGCAGCTCGCGCTCGGCGCTGCCGAGCGAGCTCATGCTGCCGGAGCTGCGCGCCGCGTCGACACCGGCGCGCGCGCGCATCACACGCTCGAGGGTGCCCGCCTCGTACTGCATGTACTGCCGGCACACCTCGACGAGCTTCGGCAGCTCGTCGTGCCGCTGCGCGAGCAGCACGTCGATATCCGACCAGGCGAGCTGCACGGCCGCGCGCACCCGCACCAGGCCGTTATAGACGCCGATCAGGTAGCCGCACAGGGCCAGCAGCAGGAACAGGAATACCAGGAATGCCAGCATGACGGGAGTTCCTCGCAGCACGTCGAAGCCGCGGCGAAGCATACTCCGCCGCACGCGCCGCGGCTGCCGCCGTCGGACATTAAGTGATCTCCATCACGCGTGGGGCAGGGGGCAGCGCGACCGGCGTCGCACTGCGATCTCAGGCTGCCGTCACCCGCAGCCCGAGGTCGATACCCGCGATCTCGTAGCCCTTGCGGAAGTCGCGGATGTGCCGCGCCATCCAGCCGTGCGCACCCTCCGCATCGCGCGCCGCGAGCGCCTCGAGCAGGCGGCGATGCGCGGTCGCAATGCGTGCGCGCGCCTGCGGCACCTCATCGATCATCACGCGCAGCGACGGCTCGAGCAGCCGCAGCAGCGGCTCCTGCGCGAGTCCCAGCACCGGGTTGTGGGTCGCGCGCCCGATGCAGCGGAACACCTCGGCGGTGTAGTGCACGGCCTGCTCGGTGTCCTCGTGCTGCGCGGCGAACGCGGCAGCCGCCGCCGCGATGCACTCGAGATCGGCGCTGGCATGGGCGCGCGCCGCGGCTGCACAGAGCGGCGGCTCGAGTATGGTGAGTGCCTCCCACAGGTGGCGTACCGTGACATCGTGCAGCAGCAGGGCGTGACTCACCCCCTGCGCGACCGACTCCTGGTGCGGTCGGCTGACCGACATCAGCTTCGAGCCGGCGCGGCGCTGCAGCAGGCCGCGGCTCTCGAGCTCACGCAGCGCCTCGCGCACGGTGGAGCGGTTCACGCCGAACTGCCGGGCGAGCTCGGTCTCCGACGGCAGCCGCTCGCCCTCGCGCAGCGAGCGGCTGAGGATGCGCGCGCCGATGGCTGCGGCCACCTTGCGGTACGCCGGCTCGATGAGGAGCTTGGCGAATTCGACGCTCACGCCGCATCCTCGAACAGCTCGCGGCCAATCAGCATGCGACGGATCTCCTGGGTGCCGGCGCCGATCTCGTAGAGCTTGGCATCACGCAGCAGCCGCCCGGCGTCATAGTCGTTGATGTAGCCGTTGCCGCCGAGCGCCTGGATGGCCTCGAGCGCGGCGTGTGTGGCCCGCTCGGCAGCGAACAGGATGCAGGCCGCCGCATCGCGCCGCCGCGCGGTCCCCGCGTCGCAGGCGCGTGCCACGGCGTACACGTAGGCGCGCGAGGCATTGAGCGCGGCATACATGTCGGCGATCTTCCCCTGCATCAGCTCGAAGGTGCCGATCGGCTGACCGAACTGGCGCCGCTCGCGTACGTAGGGCAACACCAGGTCGAGCGCGGCGGCGGCGAGACCGAGCGAGCCGCCGGCGAGCACCACGCGCTCATAGTTGAGTCCACTCATGAGCACGCCCACGCCGCCGTTCTCCTCGCCGAGCAAATTCGCCACCGGCACCGCGCACTCCTCGAACACCAGCTCGCAGGTGCCCGAGCCACGCATGCCGAGCTTGTCGAGCTTCTGCGCGGTGCTGAAGCCCGGAGTGCCGCGCTCGACAATGAACACGCTGATGCCGCGCGGACCGGCGCCGAGGTCGGTCTTGGCGTAGACGACGAACAGGTCGGCGTCCGGCCCGTTGGTGATCCACATCTTGCGCCCGGTGAGGAGATAGCGGTCGCCACGCCTCTGCGCGCGCAGCTGCATCGACACGACGTCCGATCCGGCGCCCGGCTCGGACATCGCCAGCGCCCCGACGTGCTCGCCGGAGAGCAGCTTTGGCAGGTAGCGCTCGCACTGCGCATCACTCGCATTGAGTCGCAGCTGGTTTACGCACAGGTTCGAGTGCGCGCCGTAGGACAGACCCACCGCGCCCGATGCGCGCGAGATCTCCTCCATGACGATGACGTGCGCGAGGTAGCCGAGTCCCGCGCCGCCATGCCGCTCGGGTACGGTGATGCCGAGCAGGCCCTGCGCGCCGAGCGCGGGCCACAGGTCACGCGGAAATTCGTTGCTGCGGTCGATCGCGGCGGCGCGCGGCGCGATCTGCGCGGCGGCGAAGCGCCGCACCTGCTGACGGATCTCCTCGAGCTCGGGCGCGAGGCCGAAGTCGCTGTCGGTGCAGTCGAGAGCGGTCATGGGCTTGCCTTCCGATCTGGCACAATCGTATGATTGTCGGACAAACCGGCAACCGTGGCAAGCAGCAGATGCCCCGACTCACGACCGGGGTCGACCCCCACAGCGCGGAATATCGCGACAACGAGCGCGCCATGCTCGCCCTGATCGAGGAGCTGCGGCGCGAAGTTGCCCGTGCGGCTCGCGGTGGCTCGAAAACGGCCACGGACAAGCACAAGGCGGCGGGTAAGCTCACCGCCCGCGAGCGCATCCGCGTGCTGCTCGACTCCGGCAGTCCCTTCCTCGAGCTCTCGCAGCTCGCCGCGCACGGCATGTACGGCGGCGACATCGCCTGCGCCGGCATCGTCACCGGCATCGGCCGCGTCGCGGGGCGCGAGTGCGTGGTGGTGGCGAACGACCCGACCGTCAAGGGTGGGACCTACTACCCGGTCACGGTGAAGAAACACCTGCGTGCGCAGGAGATCGCCCGCGACAACCGGCTGCCATGCGTCTACCTGGTGGAAAGCGGCGGCGCGTTCCTGCCGGCACAGGACGAGGTGTTTCCGGATCGCGAGAACTTCGGGCGGATCTTTTACAACCAGGCGACGCTCTCGGCGCTCGGCGTGGCGCAGATCTCCGTGGTACACGGCTCGTGCACCGCCGGCGGCGCCTACGTTCCGGCGATGTCGGATGAGAACGTCATCGTGCGCAACCAGGGGCGGGTGTTCCTCGGCGGGCCGCCGCTGGTGAAGGCCGCCACCGGCGAGGACATCGATGCCGAGTCCCTCGGCGGGGCGGAGGTGCACTGCCGTGAGTCGGGGGTCTGCGACCATTACGCGGAGAACGACACCCACGCCCTCGCCATTGCGCGCCGCATCGTGGCGCGCTTGAGCGCCGCGCCGCCGACGGCGCCGGCCGTTACGCCCCGCGAGCCGCAGTACGCTGCCGGCGAGCTCTGCGGGCTGCTGCCCGCGAGCCTGCGCAAACCCTACGACGTGCGCGAGGTGATCGCCCGTCTGGTCGACGCCTCCGAGCTCGAGGAGTTCAAGCAGCTCTACGGCACGACGCTGGTGTGCGGCTTTGCGCACCTGGGCGGCTACCCGGTCGGCATTCTCGCCAACAACGGCGTGCTGTTCTCCGAGAGCGCCCTCAAGGGCACGCACTTCATCGAGCTGTGCGCGCGCGAGCGCATCCCGCTCCTTTTCCTGCAGAACATCACCGGCTTCATGGTGGGACGACGGGCCGAGGCGGGCGGCATCGCCAAGGACGGCGCCAAGCTCGTGACCGCCGTCGCCTGCGCGGGTGTGCCGAAGCTCACGGTCATCATCGGCGGCAGCTACGGCGCGGGAAACTACGCCATGTGCGGCCGCGCTTATTCACCACGCTTCCTGTTCCAGTGGCCGAACGCGCGCATCTCGGTGATGGGAGGCGAGCAGGCGGCGAGCGTGCTCGCGACGGTGAAGCGCGACCAGCTCCGCGGCAGCGGCCGGGACTGGCCGGCGGCCGAGGAGGAGGCCTTCAAGCAGCCGATCCGCGAGCAATACGAGCGGCAGGGACATCCGTACTATTCCTCGGCGCGGCTATGGGACGATGGCGTCATCGACCCGCGCGACACGCGGCGCGTGCTGGCGCTCGCACTGGCGACGGTGCGCAACGCGCCACACGAAGCGCAGCCCTTCGGCGTGTTCCGGATGTAAGGCACCATGGTCGGGGAGAGCGCGTGATCCGCAGTGTGCTCGTGGCCAACCGCGGCGAGATTGCCTGTCGCATTTTTCGCACCGCGCGGCGGCTCGGCATGCACACCGTCGCCGTGTACTCGGACGCGGACGCGACGGCGCGCCATACGCGCGCGGCGGATGAGGCGCTGCGCATCGGGCCCGCGCCGGCGCGCGAGAGTTATCTCGATGCCGAGCGCATCCTCGCGGCCGCGCGCGCCTGCGGCGCCGAGGCCATCCATCCGGGCTACGGGTTTCTCTCCGAGAATGCGCAGTTCGCCCAGGCCTGCACCGATGCCGGCCTGCTGTTCGTCGGGCCGCCGGCCGCGGCCATCAGCGCCATGGGCTCGAAGCTCCTCGCCAAGACACGCATGCAGGCGGCCGGTGTACCGGTCCTGCCCGGATACTCGGGCGCGCAGCAGGATCTGCCGCACCTCGAGCGTGCCGGCCTTGCCGCAGGCCTGCCGCTCATGGTGAAGCCCGCCGCCGGCGGCGGCGGCAAGGGCATGCAGATCGTGCGTCAACCCGCCGAGCTCGGCCCGGCGCTCGCGGCGGCACGCCGCCTCGCCGAGAGCGCCTTCGGCGACGGGGCACTGCTGCTCGAGCGCTACCTGCCCTCGCCGCGGCATCTCGAAGTGCAGGTGTTCGCCGATGCGCACGGCAACTTCGTGCACCTCGGCGACCGCGATTGCTCGACGCAGCGACGTCACCAGAAGCTCATCGAGGAGGCCCCCGCACCGGCGGTGCCGGCCGACGTGCGCGAGCGGCTGCGGGCGGCAGCCCTGGTCGTGGCACGGGAGATCGGCTACGTGAGCGCCGGAACGGTCGAGTTTCTCCTCGACGGGCGCGAGTTCTATTTCATGGAGATGAACACGCGGCTGCAGGTCGAGCACACGGTAACCGAGGCGGTGACCGGGATCGACCTGGTGGAGTGGCAGCTGCGGGTCGCCGCCGGTGAGCGGCTGCCGCTGTCGCAGGAGCAGGTGCGCCTCGAGGGGCACGCCATCGAAGCGCGCGTGTGCGCCGAGGATCCCGCGCGTGGGTTCCTGCCGAGCGCCGGGCGGCTCGAGCTGCTCGAGTGGCCGCAGCTCGAGTCGGTGCGCGTCGATGCGGGTTTCGCGAGCGGCGATGCCGTACCGGACTGTTACGACTCGCTCCTCGGCAAGGTCATCGCCCACGCGGGGCAGCGCGAGCAGGCCGCGGCGCTCCTCGCGAGCGCCCTCGGTCGCACGCACTGCGCCGGCGTGCACACCAACGAGCGTTGGCTGGCGCGCATCCTGCGCTCGCCGCGTTTCCTTGCCGTCCGTCACAACATCGCCTTGCTCGATGAACGGGGGGCGGAGTTCGCCGGCCCGCGCACGGCGCCCCCCGAGTCGCTCATCCTCGCCGCGCTCGCGTTCCACGGCGCCGCCGTCGCGCCCGCGCCCGCCGCCGCTCGAAGTCCCTGGGATCTCAGCGACGCTTTCACACCCAACCTCGCTGCACCGATCGGCTACACCTTCGTATGGCGCGGGCAGCGGCACACCGTACAGCTCGAGTACGCCGCCGGGCACCCGGCCCTCGCGTGCGTCGACGGCCACGCACCGTTGCCGCTTGACGCGGTGACGCTCGAGGGCGGCACGGTCGCCGCGCAGATCGCCGGGCGGCGCAGCCACGCGCGCCACCTGCGCAGCGGTGCCGCGCTGCACCTGTGGGCGCTCGATGAGCACTACGAGTTCACGCTCGATGACCCGCGCACGCACGAGTTCTCTGCGAGCGCGGCCACGGGCGGGCTCACGACGCCGCTTCCCGGCGTGGTGGTGGCCGTCCCCGTCGTCGTCGGCCAGGAGGTGGCGGCCGGCGAGGTGCTCATGGTCATCGAGGCGATGAAGATGGAACACACGATCAACGCCCCCTACGCCGGAACCGTGCAGGCCATCCACTTCGCCCGCGGTGCACGCGTCCCCGAGTCGGCCGAGCTTCTGGAGTTGAAGCGCAACGCCGACGAGCCACGCGGCGGCTGAGCGCGGCGCGACCTGCGGCAGCTGCCGGGTCCCTGGCCTGTCGCCAAATCGAAACACTCTGCACTCGCGTGCACTGGCGTGCACGAGCAGTGACGCAGGTCGCGCCGGAGTGATCCAGCCGCCCGATACAATTCCTCACAGGCGTGGCAGGCGGCCGCGTCTGAGTGATGCAGGAGGACGTAATGAACAGATCACTGGTCATCGGAGTGGTGGTCGGAGCGGCGTTCGCGGCGGGGGCGGGTGCGGTAGCCGGGCTCAAAATGACGAGCAAGGGCCCCGACTATGCGCAGGTTCTGAAGGTAACCCCGATTACCCATAGGATTCACACACCGCGCCAGGACTGTCACGACGAGACCGTCACCCACCAGGCACCGGTCAAGGACCAGTACCAGGTCATCGGTACCGCCGCGGGTGCGGTCGTCGGCGGTGTGCTGGGTCACCAGATCGGCGGCGGCACCGGACGCGACCTCGCAACCGTTGCCGGTGCGGCCGGCGGTGGCTACGCCGGCAACCGCATCCAGAAGAATCTGCAGGATCGGGACACCTACACGACGACCGAGCAGAAGTGCGCCACCGTCTATGACACCGCGGAGAAAACCGCCGGCTACGCGGTGCGCTACCGGCTCGGCGACCAGGAAGCGACGGTGAATATGGATCATGACCCGGGCGAGCGCATCCCGGTGCGCAACGGGCAGCTCGACCTCGGAGGTGCGCAGCCGGCGAAGGCGAACTGAGCTCGTGGCGAGGCGCGCTGCTCGCGCGCGTCGCGGGTGACTTACTTCGATTTCGTCACCGGCTTCGTGGCCGGCTTGGCGGTTGCGGCGCGTTCGGCGCGCACCTTGACGATCAGCTTGTCGGTGTTGGCGAGCAACTGCTGCAGATAGGCGGTCTCACCAGGGGCCGGATCGGCCAGGGCGACGTACTTGCCGTCGACCGCCATCG
>DATIZW010000200.1:0-26017 GCA_035516875.1 Steroidobacteraceae bacterium | reverse complement strand
GCCGCTGCAACTCGTGGGAGAGCCGCCGCTGCCGCAGGTCGATGACCTGCGGCTCGATCAGGTGTTCTTCGCTCTCGCCGATCCGGTGCGGCGCAGCATCCTCGAGCGGCTCGACGGACATGCGCTGCTCGTCTCGGAGCTCGCGGCCGCGTACGACATCTCGTTGCAGGCGGTGTCGCGACACATCCAGGTGCTGGTGCGTGCCGGGTTGGTGCAGCAGGCGCGCAGCGGGCGCATCAGCCGCTGCAGCCTCGACGTTGGGCCGCTGTACGAGGCCGCGGTGTGGCTCAACCGTTACAGCAAGTACTGGCAGGAGCAGTTCGACACGCTGGCGGCCGCACTGAGCGAGATCGACGCCACCCCACGGCGCGGCCGTCGCACGCGCGCCAGAGGGGCTTCCCGGGGGAAGTGATCGCGACCGCAGGAGGAGTGGCAGGATGAGCACACATCGAGTCGTCTCTCCGCAGGAATGGCTGGCCGCGCGGCGGCAGCTGCTGGAGAAGGAAAAGGCATTCACACGGGCACGCGATCAGCTCAGCCGCGAGCGCCGCGAGCTTCCCTGGGAGCGGGTCGAGAAGCGCTACGTGTTCGACACGCCGGCGGGCCGGGAGACCCTCGCGGAGCTGTTCGCCGGTCGCAGTCAGCTGGTCGTGTACCATCTGATGTTCGCACCGGACTGGGATGGCCCGTGCAAGTCCTGCTCGTTCTGGGCGGACAATTTCAACGGCATCATTCCGCACCTGAATCAGCGCGACGTCACGATGGTGGCGGTCTCCCGCGCCGCGCTCGCGAAGCTCGAGGTGTTCCGCAAGCGCTTCGGCTGGAGCTTCAAGTGGGTGTCGGCCGACGACGGCGATTTCAACTTCGACTATCATGCCTCCTTCCGGCCGGAGCAGGCAGGCAGCGCGCTGCACAACTACGCGCGGAAGAGCGATTCGATGAGCGACCACGCCGCAATCAGCGTGTTCTTCAGGGACGCCGACGGCGCCGTTTTCCACACGTACTCCTGCTACTCGCGCGGACTCGACATGCTCAACACGGCCTATCACTACCTCGATCTGGTGCCGAAGGGGCGCGACGAGGCCGGCCTGCCGCACGCCATGGCGTGGGTGAAGTACCGCGACCTCTACGGCACCTGATACGGCTGCGGGGAGACGGGTGGCCATGAAATACTCCGATGCAGCGGCGCGCCTCGCCGACTACCGCGAGCAGATCGCGGCGGTGCGCGAGCGAATGCGCGAGACCCTCGCAGCGGCCGACCCGCAGGAGGTCGCCGACTACGAATTCCGCACGCCCGACGGGACGGTGCGTCTCTCGCAGCTCTTCGGTGAGCACGAGCACCTGATCGTCGTTCACAACATGGGCACGTCGTGCCCGGCTTGCACCATGTGGGCCGACGGCTACAACGGCATACATCATCACGTCAGCTCGCGCGCCGCGTTCGTGGTGTCGAGTCCCGATCCGCCCGACGTGCAGCAGAGATTCGCCGCCGGGCGTGGCTGGAAGTTCCCCATGGTCAGTCACGCGGGCAGCACCTTTGCCGCCGACATGGGCTTTCGCGGCGCCAAGGGATGGCTGCCGGGGGTCTCGGTGTTTCAGCGGCGCGGGAGCAAGATCGTCAGGGTGTCGGCTGCACCGTTCAGCCCCGGCGACGATTTCTGCACGGTCTGGCACCTGTTCGACCTGCTCCCGGGGGGTGTCGGCGACTGGTGGCCGAGGCTGCGCTATTGAGCTATCTATCGAGTCATTGATATGTGTTGCCCGGCATGTCTCGGTGCGGCGGTCATATACCTCGCGGGCGCAAGTTCCGCGGGCGGTATCGCCGCGCTCGCTCTGCAGCCGATGCGAAAAGTACGGCAGGCGCGCTCGCGCGAGCGCGCCGGTGCCGGCGCTACGGCCGCGGCCGGCGCCGCCCGGCAGCCGCACGACGCTGCCCGCCAGCGCAGCTGAGCCGACAACCACTCCGTCGCCGAGGTTCGAGCGGCCGCGTGCGAGGCCCCCGACGGCGCAGCGGCCGAGGCGTGCGGGTTATCATTACCACCCGAGTGCCGCGCATTTCGCGCCCGCATGCTGCACAGGAAAACCTTCCCCGATGCCCGACCGTCGTTCCATGCTCGGCGGAACTGTCGCCGCAATCACGGCTGCAGCGCTCGGGCTGCCGGGCGCGGCATTGGCCGGCGCGGGGTTGAAGCTCGGCAGCGAGGCGGTACCGTTCTCGTTCGACGCGCTCGCGGCTGAGGCACGCGCGCGCGCCGCGCGTGCCTACCGGCCCCCCGCGGCGCTGCCGCAGCAGCTGATCGAGCGCATCGACTACGAAGCGCACGGGAAGATCAAGTTCAATACCGCCTATGCGCTGTTCCGCGACGGCCCGGGTGAGTACCCCGTCACCTTCTTCCATCTCGGGCGCTACTTTCCCAGACCGGTGCACATGTACGTACTCGCCTCCGAGAGCGGCGGCTCCGTCGCCCGTGAGATTCTCTACGACCCAAGCTATTTCACCATGCCGGCGACCAGCCCGGCACGGGCCCTGCCGCGCGGCGCCGGCTTTGCCGGCTTTCGCTTCCAGGAGAGCCGACTCGAGGACCAGAAAAAGCTCGACTGGCGTACCAACGACTGGGTGGCTTTTCTCGGTGCCTCTTATTTCCGTGCGATCGGCGAGCTCTACCAGTACGGGATCTCGGCGCGCGGCATTGCGCTCGATGTGGCCATGGCGGATCGACCCGAGGAGTTTCCGGACTTCAGCCGCTTTTACTTCGAGCCGCCCGTCGACGGGGCACACGAGGTCACCGTGTACGCGCTCCTCGAGGGTCCCAGCATCGTCGGCGCTTACCGGTTCCTGATGCGCAGGGAGAAAGCCGTGCTGATGGAGGTGGAGACACGGCTGTTCCTGCGGCGCGACATCGGCCGCCTCGGGATCGCGCCTATGACCTCGATGTTCTGGTTCTCGGAGACGTACAAGCCCGGCGCCATCGACTGGCGGCCGGAAGTGCACGACTCGGACGGCCTGGCGTTGTGGACCGGAGGCGGGGAGCACATCTGGCGGCCGCTCAATAACCCCGAACGCATCGTCGCGTCAGCCTTTGCGGACCGCTCGCCGCGCGGCTTCGGTCTACTGCAGCGTGATCGCGTGTTCGATCACTATCTCGATGGCGTGCGTTACGACCGCCGCCCGAGCCTGTGGGCTGAGCCGCTCGAGGACTGGGGCGAGGGCTCGGTCCAGCTCATCGAGCTGCCCACCGACGACGAGATCCACGACAACATCGTGGCGATGTGGGTGCCGACGGAGCCGGCGCGTGCCGGCGCCGCCTACCAGCTGCGCTACCGTCTGTACTGGGCCGCCGATGAACCGCATCCGACGACGCTGGCGCGCTGCGTCGCCACGCGGCTCGGTCGGGGCGGACAGCCTGGCCAGCCGCGACCGAAAGGGGTGACGAAGTTCATGGTGGAGTTTCTCGGCGGACCGCTGAGCACGCTTCCTTTCGGAGTCAAGCCGCAGCCGGTGTTGAGCGCGGCGAGCGGCACATTCTCCTATGTGTTTGCCGAAGCCGTCCCCGACGGTGTCGTGGGACACTGGCGGGCGCAGTTCGATTTCACACCCGCCGGCGCGGAGCCTGTCGACATACGGCTGTTCCTGAAGGTCGGCGAGCGCGCACTGTCCGAGACCTGGCTGTACCAGTTCCGTCCACTCTGACCTCGTGCCGCGCGCAGCTGTGCCGGCCGTTGTGTCGGTAGCCGCGAGCGTTGCGCACGCCGGGTCTTGACCTCGACGGCCTCCCGGTCCGACATTTAGGCCCTTCCGCGCAGATCAGGGGATGGGGTATGTGGCGTGCGGCGCTCTTCGCAGCGCTCGTCGGTCTGAGTGCCGCCGGTGGCCGGACGCAGGCCGCGCCCGCGCAAGGTGCGACCGGCGAGGACGGGCAGTGGACCATGCCGGCGAAGGACTACGCCGCGACGCGCTACAGCGCTCTCGCCGACATCACGCGGCAAAACGCCAGATCGCTGCATCCGGTGTGGACATTCTCGACGGGAGTACTCGGGGGACACGAGGGTCAGCCGCTCGTAGTCGGGGACACCATGTATGTGGTGACGCCCTGGCCGAATGTGTTGTACGCCTTCGATCTCACCCGCGAGGGCTATCCGCTGAGATGGAAGTACCGTCCCGAGGTGAGCGCGAACGCGATCGGGGTCTCGTGCTGCGACATTGTCAATCGCGGCCCGTTCTACGCCGACGGCAAGATCGTCTACAACCTGCTCGACGGCCACACGGTGGCGGTCGATGCGCACACGGGACGCGAACTGTGGAAGACCCAGGTTGCCGACCTTGGCGAGGGCGAGACGGTCACCATGGCCCCACTCGTGGTGAAGGACCGCGTCATCGTCGGCGCCTCCGGCGGTGAATTCGGCATTTACGGCTGGATCAAGGGTCTCGACCTCGGCACCGGGCAGACGGTGTGGACCGCGCGCAATCTCGGTCCCGACAGCGACATGCGCGCGCGTCCCGACACCTTCAAGCCCCCCTACGATCACGGCACGGATCTCGGTGCGAGTAGCTGGGCCAACGACAGCTGGCGTACCGGCGGTGCTCCGGTCTGGGGCTTCATCTCTTACGACCCCGAGCTCGACCTGTTCTACTACGGGACCGGTAACGCTTCGCCTTACAACCCCGAGCAGCGGCTGGGCGACAACAAGTGGAGCGCCAGCGTGCTGGCACGCCGCCCCGCAGATGGAGCCCTCGTGTGGGCGTACCAGTTCACCCCACACGACAACTGGGACTACGACGCCACCGGCACGATGATCCTGGCCGATCTGACGATCGGCGGGCGAGCGGTGAAGGCGCTGGTGCATTTCGACAAAAACGGCTTTGCCTACACGCTCGATCGCGCCAGCGGACGGGTGCTGCTCGCGCGCGCGTTCGCGCCCGTCAACTGGGCACGGGCGGTGGATCTCAGCACCGGCCGCCCCGTGCTCGAGCCTGCGAAGCAGACCGGCGCTTCCCGAGGCAACGTCAAGGGCATCTGTCCGAGTCTCGAGGGCGGGGTGAGTCCATCCTCACCGGCGGCCTACTCGCCGCGTACGCATCTCTTTTATACATCCACCAACAACCTGTGCATGGACTATGCGGCCTCGCATACAACGCGTCTGAAGGGCACGCCCTACATGGGCGTCAACACCCCTTACAGCGCCGGCCCCGGCGGCTATCTCGGGACCTTCATGGCATGGGATGCCGTGAGCGGTCGGAAAGTGTGGGAGAACCACGAGCCGTACCCCACCTGGAGCGGGGCGTTGGTGACAGCCGGGGACGTTGCCTTCTATGGCACTCTCGACGGGTGGTTCAAGTCGGTCGACGCCCGCACCGGTCAGGTGCTGTCGAAGTTCAAGGTCGGTTCCGGCGTGGTCGGCAATCCGATCACCTACCGTGCTCCGGACGGCCGTCAGTACGTCGCGGTCTACGCCGGGATCGGCGGAGACTGGGCGCTGCTCTCGGGAGACACGCGCTCGGACGATCCGACCGACGTGCGCGCGCCGGCGGATTACGTTCCGGACATCGCGCGCCATACGAGCCAGGGCGGCATCATCTGGATTTTCGCGCTATGAGGCCGCGCCTGCCGCAATGCCGTATGCGCCGGCCGGCGACACTCCTCTGCACGGTGCTGGCTTGCGCCGCGCTCGCAGCGTGTGCGCGCCAGGCCCCCACGGCAGCGACGAGTTCGACTGCGACCACGCTGCCGGCGGTTCGCTACGAAGCGCACCTCACCGCCGGTGGCCTGCCACCCGCCGGCGGCGTGTTGCACAACCCGCACCAGGGCGATGCGGCGGTGGCCAGGAGCGGCGCGCTGCTGTTTGCCGCGATGAACTGCGATGGCTGTCACGGTGGCGGCGGCACGGGCTGGGTGGGACCGGACCTCGCGGACGGGCGTTGGCGCTACGGCGGCGCCGACGCCGAAGTGTTCTACTCGATCTACTACGGTCGCCCCAGGGGCATGCCCGCCTTCGGTGGGGCACTGGGCGCCGAGGGTGTCTGGACGCTCGTCACGTACATTCGCTCGCTGGCGCCGCCGGCGGACCTGCCGACAGAGTCGTGGGAGACTAAGTGACCGGCTGGGGTGACCGGGCTGGAACGGCGCCCCGACGCCGCGCCGGGCTCTGTGCTGCGGCCGCCTCGCGCCTCGACGGCCACGCTCAAGAATAACACCCTCTTTTGAGAGGATGACCGGATCATGACGATGAGTGCATAGTCAGCGCTCCCCGCGCAAGGAGTGCCGTCGATGAACCCGCACGCACCGTTCGAGCTCGCCGTCGCGGTCAGCGCCGTCGATCACGTGACGGGGGCGCCACATGCCGCCGTCACGGTCGTCGAATACGGCGATTTCGAGTGCCCCAACTGCAAGCAGGCGCAGCCGGCTGTGAAGCTGCTGCTCGAGCGCTTCAGCGGACGCGTGCAATTCGTGTTTCGCCATTTCCCGCTCGAGGACGTGCATCCCCACGCGCTCGGTGCTGCGCAGGCTGCGGAATGCGCCGCCGGCCAGGGGCGGTTCTGGGAAATGCACGATCTGCTGTTCGCCAACCAGTCGCACCTAAAGCCGAAGGAGCTGCACGGCTTCGCCGAGCGGCTGGGTCTCGACATGGCGCGCTTCACCGCCGAGATGGACGATCAGATCTACTTGCAGCGCGTGCGCGAGCAGCAGCAGGGCGGCATCGACAGCGGGGTGCGAGCGACGCCGACGTTTTTCGTGAACGGCCGCATCCAGGACGTGTCCTTCGGGCTGCGCTCGCTGTTCGAGGTGGTCGAAACGCGGCTGCATGCGCAGCGCGCTTAGCGCGCGCGACGGCATGAGCGGACGGGGACGATGCCTGGTGTGCATGATGGTGCTCGCTGCGAGCGGCGCGGCGGCCATGGGAGCCGACAGTGTGAACAAGCTGCATGAGGCCGCCGCCGACGGCACCGATGCCTATCTGTGGCTAGAGGACATTCACGGCGAGAAGCCGATGGCCTGGGTCAAGGCGCAGAACACCCGTGCCACCGCCATCCTGCGGGCGGACCCGGACTACCAGAAGGACTATGACGCCATCCTGCGCGTCATGGACGCGAGCGACCGCATCCCGTACGGTGAGCTCGATCACCAGTACGTCTTCAACTTCTGGCAGGACGCCGCGCATGCCAAGGGAGTCTGGCGTCGTACCACCGTCGCGGACTATGCCGGCGAGCCGCGCTGGGAGGTGCTGCTCGATCTGGACAGGCTCTCGGCCGTGGAGCACGAGAACTGGGTGTGGAAGGGCGCCGACTGCACCCCGTCGCTGCGGCGCTGCCTGCTGCAACTATCGCGGGGTGGCGGTGATGCGGTGGTGGTGCGGGAGTTCGATCCGCTCACGAAGAGCTTCGTCGCGGACGGTTTCTACCTCAGCGAGGCGAAATCCGCGATCGCCTGGCTCGATGAGAACGCGGTGCTGTTTGGCACCGACTTCGGCCCCGGATCGATGACCACCTCCGGCTATCCGCGCATCGTGAAGCTCTGGAAGCGCGGCGAGCCGATGACCAGTGCGCGCACCGTGTACGAGGGCAAGGTTGCCGACGTCGGCGCCACTGGCGTGGTGTTCCACACGCCCGGCGGCACGATGGCGCTCATCGAGCGCGACATCAGCTTCTTCTCCGCCGAGTTTCATCTGCTGACGCCCGCGGGCACGACGCGGCAGTTGCCGCTGCCGCTCGGCGCGGATCTTAAAGGTGCACTGCGCGGGCATCTCCTTTTCACGCTGCGCGAGGATTGGACGCCGCTGCACGGCACGCGCATCGCCAAGGGCTCACTGATCGCGTACCGCGTCGCCGGCGCGGACGCAGCGGATCAGGGCAAGGCGGTCGCAGTGCTGTTCACGCCCGACGCGAGCAGCACCGTCGATGAGGTGATGACCGGACGCGATGCCGTCTACGCCTCGATTTACCGTGACGTCACCGGCAGCATCCACGCTTTTCACGCCCGAGCCGACGGCCGCTGGAGTGAGGCGACCGTGCCGCTGCCGGCCGGCGGATCGACTCACATCGTGTCGGTGAATGCCTGGGGGCCGGAGGCGTACCTGCGCTACGAGAGCTTCACCACACCCACCACGCTCTACGCCGATGCGGGCGATGGCATTCCGAAGGCGATCAAGTCGCTTCCCGCGCGCTTTGACGCCACGAACCTCATTACCGAGCAGTTCTTCGCCACCTCGCGGGATGGCACGAGGATCCCGTACTTCGTCACGCGTCCGAAGACCCTCACCGGCCCCGCGCCGACGATACTCTATGGCTACGGAGGATTCGAGATCTCCGAGACCCCGAGCTATTCGGCGAACTTCGGCATGCTGTGGCTGAGCCGCGGTGGCGTGTTCGTGCTCGCCAACATCCGCGGCGGCGGCGAGTACGGGCCGGCGTGGCACCAGGCGGCGTTGCTCGCCAACCGCCAGAAGGCATACGACGACTTCGAGGCCGTGGCCGAGGACATCGTGAAGCGCGGATTCACGACGCCGAAACAGCTCGGCATCATGGGCGGATCCAATGGCGGTCTGCTGGTGAGCACCAGCATGGTGCAGCGCCCGGACCTCTTTGGCGCGGTCGTCTGCCAGGTGCCGCTGATCGACATGCTGCGCTACACCCAGATCGGCGCCGGCGCTTCCTGGGAGGCGGAGTACGGTGACCCGGCACGACCCGCCGACCGCGCCTGGATCCTGAAGTACTCGCCTTACCAGAACGTCAGCGCCACGAAGAAGTATCCACCGGTGCTGTTCGTCACCGCCACCAGCGATGATCGCGTGACTCCGGTGCACGCACGGAAAATGGCGGCACGGATGGAGGAGCAGGGGCACGAAGTTCTGTTCTACGAGAACACCGACGGCGGTCATGCCGCCGCGGCGGACCACCGCCAGGCGGCCGAGATGTGGGCACTGAGCTTCGTATATCTGAAGCAGAAACTCGCAGCGCCACGCCCGGGAGAGTCATGAGCGAAGCGATGCAGAGAAGCGGTGGCTGCCTGTGCGGCGCGGTGCGTTACGAGGTACGCGGGAAGCTGCGGCCAATCGTGATGTGCCACTGCACGCAGTGCCGTCGCATGACCGGACACGTGATGGCGGCGACCGCGGCGCGGCGCGTTGATTTTCGGCTCGTGTCGTCCGGCGAGCTCGCCTGGTATGCCTCGTCCCCGGAGGCACGGCGCGGATTCTGCGCACGCTGCGGATCGACGCTCTTCTGGGAGGGTGATGGGCGCGATTACCTGAGCATCGCGGCGGGCACGCTCGACGATGCGAGCGGACTCGCCATCGCGTGTCACATCTTCGTCGCCGACAAGGGGCATTACTACGAGATCACCGACGGGGCACCGCAGACTCGCGACGGCAGGTTCTCGGTGCCCTGGGAGTCAGGATGAGCGCGGCCGCGCAGCGCACCGTCGTCATCACCGGCGCCTTCGGCGCACTCGGCGCGGCGGTGGCGGCTAAGTTCCTCGCGCAGGGTGGCCGGCTCGGCCTCATCGATCGCGCGGCGGTCCCGGCGTGGGCTGCGCAGGCTTTTGCAGCGCCGCACGTGCTCGTTGGTGCGGTCGACCTCGCTGACCCACCAGCGGCCGGGGCCGCGTTGCAGCAGATCGCCGCGGGAGGCCGGCCCGAGGTGCTGGTGAACGTCGCCGGCGGCTTTCGCTTCGAGAAGCTCGCCGAGGGAGACGGGACGACCTGGGACCTCATGTTCACCATGAACCTGAAGACGGCCGTCGTCGCCTCGCGTGCGGCGCTGCCGTACCTGCGCTCGGGCGGCGGCCGCATCATCAACATCGGCGCCGCAGCGGCGGCGCGTGGCCACGCCGGCATGGGCCCTTACACGGCCTCGAAGGCGGGCGTCGAGCGGTTGAGCGAGTCGCTCGCCGAGGAGCTCAAGGATCACAATGTCACGGTGAACACGATCCTCCCGGGCACACTCGACACGCCGGCGAACCGCGCCGCGATGCCCGGCGCCGACGTCACGCGCTGGGTGCATCCGGACGCGGTGGCCGACGTCGTGGTGTTTCTCGCCTCCGAGGCAGCGCGCGCCGTGACCGGGGCGGCGATCCGTGTCTTCGGCCGCGGCTGACCGATCGCCGGTGACGCGTCCGCGATAGCCGCGGTCCCATTTGGATCACAACCTTGTCGGTGCGGCTGTCTCCTCGCGCCGCGCTTCTTCGTACGCATCACTTTCTGCAGCGTGCGGGGAGAGCCGGCCGACCTTGCGGGGTTGCGCCGCGAGTTCGCTACATGCAGATCCTTTCGGACGAGCTGTGCAGCCCCCCTCACTTGCCGACCAGGCGCTCGATGCGTGTGTCGGGCACCAGCCAGAGCAGCGCCACCGCCACGTAGAGAACGATGGCGATCCACGGTCGCACGAACGCCAGTGCGATGGCCGAAACGTACAGTACGATCGACAGGTTCCCCTTGAAGTCGCTGCCAACCGCGATGGCAAGACGCGAGTCGCGGCCGTTGGCGGCGATGATCTGTCTTTCGAGCAGCGTGTAGCAGACCGCGGCACACGTCAGCACGACCCCGTAGGCAGCGGTCGGCAGCGCCGTGAATCCGGTTTCATCGATCCAGCGGATGACGAAGGGCACCAGCGACAGCCAGAACAGCAGCGCGAGATTCGCCCACAGCACCTTGCCGTCGACGCGCTCGGTGACCTGCAGCATATGATGGTGGTTGTTCCAGAAGATGCCGACATTCACGTAACTCAGCACGTACGCGAGCAGCACCGGAACATCCGCCTGCAGTGCGGCGAGATCGCGGCCCTGGGGCACGTGGATCTCGAGCACCATGATGGTGATGATGATGGCGACGACACCGTCGGTGAAGGCCTCGAGACGTGCGGGCTCCATGGCGTAGATCCTACGTGCATTTGCCGTCGTAAGCCATTATGAAATATAAGGATACTCGGCGCCTCGGGTTCCAACGAGTCGTCCTCGCGAGCGTCCCGCGGGCACGATGCTAAGCTTCCGCGCGGCGTGACTCGAGGGCGCCGCCATGAGTAATAGTCGCCGCTTCATCGCTCTGCGGGACCAGTTGCTGCGCTCGCGCGAGGACTGGCACGGGGCAAGCCGCGAATTCCGCTGGCCGGCGTTCGAGCGCTTCAACTGGTCGGCCGATTATTTCGATGTCATCGCCACGGACAATCCCGCGACCGCGCTGCGGATGGTCGATGATGCCGGTGGTGATCAGTCGCTGTCGTTCCTCGCGATGGCGCGCCGCTCGGCACAGGTGGCCGCCTTCCTGGCCGCGCGCGGAGTGAAGCGCGGCGATCGCCTCCTGCTCATGCTGCCGAACTGCGTGGCGCTGTGGGAGACGATGCTGGCCGCCATTCGCCTCGGCGCGGTCATGATCCCGGCAACGACGCTGCTCGAGCGCGAAGACCTGCGCGATCGCATCGAGCGCGGGCGAGTCACCGCCGTGGTCACCGACGCGGCACTGGCGGCCCGCTTCGACGGGTTACCCGGGGCGCCGCTGCGCATCGCGGTGGGCCAGCGTGTCGAGGGCTGGACGGCATTCGCGGACTCTCTCACCGCCGCCGACTCTTTTACCCCCGCGTCGACCGAGGCTGAGGAGCTGCTGCTCTTGTACTTCACCTCCGGCACGACGGCGCGCCCGAAGCTCGTGGCGCACACTCATGTGAGTTACCCGGTGGGACACCTTTCGACGATGTACTGGCTGGGCCTCAGGCCCGGGGACGTACACCTCAACCTGAGCTCACCCGGCTGGGCCAAGCATGCCTGGTCGAGCTTCTTCGCACCCTGGAACGCGCAGGCCACGGTGCTCGCCTATCACTACGAGCGCTTCGATGCGCGCGCGCTGCTCGCCAAGATGGTGAGCTGCCGGGTGAGCACGTTCTGCGCGCCACCGACCGTGTGGCGCATGCTGATACAGAACGACCTGCGCGCCTGGCGCGTCGAGCTGCGCGAGGCGACGAGTGCCGGCGAGCCGCTCAACCCGGAGGTGATCGCTCAGGTACGCGACGCCTGGGGCGTCACCATCCGCGACGGATTTGGACAAACCGAGACGACGGCGCAGGTGGGCAACCCGCCAGGTCAGCCGATCAAGCCCGGCTCGATGGGTCGCCCGCTCCCCGGCTTTCCGGTGGTGCTCGTCAACCCCCAGGGTCAGCCGGCTGAGGAAGGGGAGATCTGCCTCGATCTGGCGCAGCGCCCGCTCGGACTCATGCAGGCGTACCTCGACGACGTGGAGCGCACGACGAGCGCCATGGGGGATGGTTACTATCACACCGGCGATGTCGCGACGCGCGATGCCGACGGCTACCTCACCTATGTCGGCCGCACGGACGATGTCTTCAAGTCCTCCGACTACCGTATCAGTCCTTTCGAGCTCGAGAGCGTTCTCATCGAGCACCCGGCAGTGGCGGAGGCGGCCGTGGTACCGAGTCCCGATGCATTGCGCCTGTCGGTGCCGAAGGCGTTCGTCGTGCTGGCGGCGGGCGTGTCACCGGACGCGGCCACCGCGGCATCGATCCTCGCGCACGTGCGCGCGCGTGTCTCTCCCTACAAGCGCATCCGGCGGCTGGAGTTTGCGGCGCTGCCGAAGACCATCTCGGGAAAGATCCGGCGCGTCGAGCTGCGTCAGCTCGAGCAGTCGCGCGCGGCGGCCGTGCGACGACCGCAGGAGTTCTGGGAGGAAGACCTGCTCGCGTAAGCTCGCGCCCACGGCGGCTGCGCCGGGCGCAGGTGGTTTATGATGTCCGTCTCATGATCGACCCGGCACTAGGCGCGCTGCTTGCGGGAGCGTTCGCGCTACTGTTCGCGAGCGCCGCGCTGCACAAGCTTCTCGACCGCGAAGGCTTCGGCCGCGTCTTCCGCGCCTACGGCGTGGTGCCGCCGCCGCTCGTGCGGCTGGCGCCGCTCGTGCCGCTTCTCGAGCTCACGGTGGCCGCGGCACTGCTCACCGCCGGTGCGCGCGCGGGCGCGGCGGCCACCGGCGTGGTGCTGCTCATGACCTATGCAGCCGCGATCGCGATCAATTTGGGGCGCGGTCGGCGCGACCTTGCCTGCGGTTGCGGCGGCGCGAACGACGAGCGGCCGATCGCCGCGTGGATGGTATGGCGCAATCTCATTCTGGCCGCGCTGTTGGGGCTGACACTGCTGCCGTGGAGCTCGCGGGCGCTGGGCGCGGCCGATGCGCTCACCATCGGCGCGGGCACCAGCGTCGCGGCGCTCCTCTACATGAGTGTCGACACGCTGCTTGGGCGCGTGCGCTCACGCGCCGCGCTGCTGCGGGGTGCGTCGTGACCGCGCTGGCAGTCTCCAATGCCGCACTGTGGCTGCTGGTGCTGGTGCTGTCGGCGGTGGTGCTGGCGCTGGTGCGCCAGGTCGGCGTATTGCACGAGCGCATCGCGCCGGCGGGCGCGCTCGTGCTGCGGAGCGGTCCGGCGGTCGGCGAGCCGGCCCCGGTGCTGGAGGTGGCCGATCTCGAAGGCCGCGCGCACCGCCTCGGCAGCGCGCGCGAGGACGGGCGCAGCACGCTGCTGCTGTTCGTCTCGCCGAGCTGCCCCGTGTGCAAGACTTTGCTGCCGGCGGTCAAGTCCAGCCGCAAAGACGAGCGTGCGTGGATGGACGTGATTCTCGCAAGCGACGGCGATGCTTCCGCGCAGCGTGAGTTCGTGCGCGCCCAGGGGCTCGACGGGATCCCCTACGTGGTGTCCGCGGCGCTCGGACTTGCCTACCAGGTCGGCCGCCTGCCGTTCGCCGCGCTGCTCGATGAGCGGGGAATCCTGCGTGCGCGCGGGCTGGTCAACTCGCGGGAGCACCTCGAGAGCCTGTTCGAGGCGAAACGCCTCGGAGTTGCCTCGCTGCAGGAGTACTTCTCCAGCGCCGTCTGAGGAAATCACCAGGAGGATACGTGTCGGATCCCATATCGATGGAGCAGGCCGTGCTGGCGGTGATCGAGGACTACGAGGCGCGCGCGCGGCGCGAGGATGAACTCTGGAGCAAGCTCTCCGAGGAGGAACTCGGGCGGCGGCTCGATGAGTTCCTGCTGCCGGTCGGCCGCGCGGCAGCAACGCTCATGAGCCTCATCATCCGCGGCAGCGAGGCGCGCAGCATCCTCGAGGTCGGCAGCTCTTACGGCTACTCCACCACTTGGCTGGCGGAGGCAGCGCGGGCTGTGGGCGGCAAGGTGGTCTCACTCGAGCTGCGCGTGGCCAAGGCCGAGTATGCCCGCGCGCAGCTCAAGCGTGCCGGGCTCGAGGAGTACGTTGAGTTTCGCGTGGGCGACGCGCTCGCCACGCTTGCGCAGCTCACGGGTCCCTTCGATTTCGTGCTCCTCGATCTGTGGAAGGACCTGTACGTACCGGTATTCGATCTGCTGCACCCGAGGCTCGCGCCGGGCGCGATCATCGTCGCCGACAACATGCTGAATCCACCCGGGGCCCGCGCGCATGCCGAGGCCTATCGGCAGCGCGTGCGCGCTGCCGCCGGGATGACCTCGGTGCTGCTCGCCGTCGGCAATGGCCTGGAGGTCAGTCGCTACCGCTGAGCGCGATCTCCACCCGCTTGTTGCGGCGCCCTTCGCTGCGGATCTTGAGGACGCGAATCCCTTCGATCTCGGCGATGTTGGCGACGTGCGTCCCGCCGCAGGGCTGCAGATCGATGCCCGGAATCCTCAGCAGCCGCACCCGCCCGGCGCCGCGCGGCGGCTGCACGCTCATGGTCTTCACCAGCTCCGGCTGGGCATCAAGCTCCTCATCCGTGATCCAGACCGTCTCGGTGGCGGCGCCGGCGGCGATCAGCTCGTTGGTCGCTCGCTCGATGTGCTCGGCATTGAGCTGACTCAGCTCGATGTCGAAATCCAGACGCGCTTTCTCGGGCACGATGTTGCCCCCGGTCACCGGCGCCGTGATCACGCACGACAGCAGATGCAGCGCCGTGTGCAGCCGCATGAGCCGGTGGCGTCGCGGCCAATCGATCTCGAGCCTGACCGTTTCCCCCGGCTCGGGCCGGCCAGCGCCGCCCGCGGGGACGTGCAGCACGCGACCTTCGCCATCGCCCTTGCGGGTGTCGATGATCGCGATACGCTCCCCGCTCGCGCGCAGCAGAGAGCCCGCATCGCCCGCCTGCCCGCCGCCCTGCGGGTAGAAGACCGTACGGTCGAGCTCGATGCCGCGTTCGCTGATCGCCGTCACGTGCGCGCTCACCGCGCGCAGGTACGCGTCATCGCGGAACAGCAGCTGCGTGGTCATGGCTGTGACACCTGTGCTGTGGGGTTAGAATTCACCCGGCATGTCCGTTTACGCCTATCGCATCGTGAACGTCTTCACCCAGGGGCGGGCCGCGCTCAGCGGCAATCCCCTGTGTGTGTTCGAGAGGGCGAGTGCGCTCGATGAGACAAGAATGCAGGCGCTCGCGCTGCAGTTCAATCTGTCCGAGACCACCTTCATCCTGCCCTCGGAGCGTGCCAGCGCACGCGTGCGGATCTTCACGCCGGCCTACGAGATGCCCTTTGCCGGGCATCCCACGCTCGGAACCGCGCACGTGTGCCGCTCACTTGGGCTCGGCGGCGATCGCTTGACGCTGGAGATGATCGCCGGGGTGATCCCGGTGCGGGCGAGCGGAGACCGCTGGAGCCTCGAGGCCAATGCCCCTGCGTGGCGCGATCTCGAGGAGCCGCGCCTTACGGTCGCGGCGATGCTCGGGCTCGAGGAGCACGACATCGGCGAGCGTCCGCTCTGGGTCAACACCGGCACCGAGCAGCTCATCGTGCCGCTCACGAGCGAGGCGGCGGTGCGACGTGTGCGGGTGCGCCCCGAGCTGCTCGCGCAGTTCCGCAGCGCCGGCGGCCGCAGCATGGCGTACGTGTTCGCCCCCGCCGGTGCCGCGCTGCTGGCGCGTTTCTTCTTTCCCAAGGGCAGTGCGGTACTCGAGGATCCGGGGACCGGCTCGGCGACCGCCAACCTCGGCGGCTGGTGCCTGGCGATGGGACGCGTGCTGCCGTGTGAGTTCGAGATCTCGCAGGGCGAGTACGCCGGGCGAGCCTCGTCGCTGCGCCTGCGGGTCGATGCGGAGCGCCGCATCTTCGTCAGCGGCGACGTGATCGAGCTCGGGCGCGGTACGATCAGCCTGTGACGCCTCGCAGGCAGAGCGTCGCGCCGCGACGGCTGCGGGACGTGCGCGCGCTCGCCGGCGGCGCTGCCTCACAGCCCGGCGATCAGCCGGCCAGGATTGAAGATCCCGCGCGGGTCGAAACGCTCCTTCAGCCGCCGGTGCAGCCGCGCGACGGCCGCTGACAGCGGGTGAAATCGTCCCGCCGGAGCCGGCCCGCGCCACGCGAGTGCGGTGCCGCCCGCGGCGGCTGCAAGCTCGCGCACCGGTGCGTCGGCTGGCAGGTCCGCATACCAGCGCAGTGCGCCGCCCCAGTCGATCAGCGGCTCAGCCGGCAAGGCGAGCGGGGCGGTGGCAGCGGGCAGCGAGACCCGCCACAGTACTTCCCTGGCAAAGTGTCCAAGCCGCAGGTGCCGCAGTGCGTCCCACCATTGTTGCGCGCGTGCCGCATCGACCCGCTCTCCGCCGATGCGCACGCGCGCGGCATTCACCGCCGGCTCCGCGCCCGAGAGGCGCACCCAGGCGCTTCCCTCCGACCATGCCGCTGCCGAGAGCGGCAGCGGCTGCGCCGCCCAGCGGTTGAACGATTCCACCGCCGCCGCAGCCGCAAGCTCGAGTCGCAGCGTCTGCTCGAGGCGTGGCCGCGGGAGGACCTTGAGCGAGACCTCGGTGATCACGCCGAGGATGCCGAGCGAGCCGCACAGCAGCCGCGAGATGTCGAAGCCGGCCACGTTCTTCATTACCTGTCCGCCGAAGCGCAACAGCTCGCCGTCGGCCGTGAGCAGGCGGGTCCCGAGCACGAAGTCGCGCGCGGCACCGGCGTAGGCGCGACGCGGCCCGGAGAGCCCTGCGGCGATGACGCCGCCGATGGTCGGCTGCGCGGCGAACGCCGGCGGTTCGAAGGCGAGAAACTGCTCGTGCTCTGCCAGTGTGGTCTCGAGCTCGGCGAGTGGCGTGCCACAGCGGGCCGTGACGACGAGTTCCGAGGGCTCGTAGTCGACGATGCCGCGCCAGGGCGTAAGGTCGAGGACCTCCCCCGTGAGACGCTCGCCGTAGAAGTCCTTGCTGCCCGAGCCGCGCAGACGCAACGCCGTGCCGCTCTCGGCGGCGGCGGCGATCCGCTCACGCCATCCGTCCAGGACCGCAACGTCCGCTGCCGGCACCGTGGCCTCAGAAGCGGGGCAGATCCGCGTGCGGAAGTGCGCCGCCGTGCACGTGCATGCGGCCATACTCGGCGCAGCGCGCCAGTGTTGGAATCAGCTTGCCGGGATTGAGCAGGGCCGCCGGGTCGAAAGCCTCCTTGACCGCGTTGAAGGCGGCGCGCTCGGCGGGCGAGAACTGCGTGCACATGCCGCCGAGCTTCTCGACTCCGACGCCGTGCTCGCCCGTGATGGTGCCGCCGACCGCGATGCACAGCTCGAGGATCTCGGCGCCGAAGCGGTCTGCCCGGTCCCACTCTCCGGGCCGATTCGAGTCGAACATGATGACCGGATGCAGGTTGCCGTCGCCGGCGTGAAAGACGTTGAAGCTGGAGAGCCCGTAACGGCTCTCCATCTCGCTGATCGCATCGAGCACGCGACCGACATGCTTGCGCGGAATGGTGCCGTCCATGCAGTAGTAGTCGGGTGAGAGCCGCCCGGCCGCGGGAAAGGCGTTCTTGCGGCCGGACCACAGGCGCTGCCGCTCGCTTTCCGAGGCCGAAATGCGCAGCGCGCTCGCGCCGGCACCGCGCAGCACGCCCTCGATCTCCTTGACCTGGTCGGCGACCTCTTCCGCCGTGCCATCCGACTCCACCAGCAGGATGGCCGCCGCCTCGAGGTCGTAACCGGCGTGCACGAACGGCTCGACCGCGGCCGTCGCCTTGCGGTCCATCATCTCGAGCGCCGCGGGAATGATGCCGGCGGCGATGATGGCGGCGACCGCGTCGGCGGCGGCGTGCACGCTGGCAAATGAGGCGGCCACCAGCTGCACGCACGGTGGCCGCGGGATGAGCCTGACGGTCACCTCGGTGACGATCATCAGCAGTCCTTCTGAGCCGATGACCAGCGCGAGCAGATCGAGACCGGCCGCGTCGAGCGCGCCCGCCCCGCCGAGCTCGATGCGCTCGCCGTCCACCGTGTAGCCGCGCACGCCGAGCACGTTGTGTACGGTGAGTCCGTACTTGAGGCAATGAACGCCGCCGGAGTTCTCCGCAACGTTGCCGCCGATCGAGCAGGCGACCTGCGACGAGGGATCCGGCGCGTAGTACAGGCCGTGCGCAGCCGCAGCGTCCGAGACCCGAAGATTCGGTACGCCGGGCTCGAGGCGCGCGATGCGGTTCAGCGGATCGATCTCGAGCACGCGATTCATGCGTGCGCATGACAACAGCACGCCCTCGGCGTGGGGCGTCGAGCCGCCCGAGAGGCCCGTGCCCGAGCCGCGCGCCACGAGCGGCACGCCGAGGCGGCTGCAGGTGGTGAGCACGCCTCGCACCTCCTCGTCGCTGCGCGGCAGCGCCACCGCCGCCGGCAGCGCCCGGAAAGCCGTGAGCGCATCGCACTCATACGGGCGGCGGTCTTCCTCCCGGGAGAGCACGCAATCGGCGGGAAGAACGGCGCGCAGCGCTGCGGCGATGTCGGAGCCGGCCATGCGCCATCCTAACGCCGTCGCAGGGCCGAATGCGAAGGCGCCCCGGGCGGTGGGCCGATGGCGCTGCCGGAGAAGTCCATGCCGCAAACCGGCCAGTTCCCCCTTCAGGGCGTGACCATAATGGGGGAGCGTCCCGTGCGCGACGCGTGGCGGGAGTACGATACCGATGCAGGAACAGCCGCAGCCCAGCCCCTCAACGCGAGCACGCCGCCCGAGCGGTCGCGACGCCAAGATTGCTGCCCGCACGGCGCGCAGCCACGCCTTCGTCCCGTACATCACCCGCCAGATTCCTTACTACGAGGTGCTCGGGAGCGAGGGTCTCGAGCTCCTCGAGCACAACGCCGACACCATTCTCGAGGAGATCGGCATCGACTTCCGCGAGGATCCAGAGTCGCTCAAGCTGTGGCAGGACGCCGGCGCCGACGTCAAGGGCGAGCGGGTGCGCTTTCCGCGCGGCATGTGCCGCACCATCGTGCGCCGCTCGGCCCCGCAGGAGTTCACGCAGTACGCGCGCAATCCGGCGCACAACGTGGTGGTCGGCGGCAACCGTACGGTGTTCGCTCCCGCCTACGGGTCGCCGTTCGTGCGCAGCCTGGACGAGGGGCGGCGCTACGCCCGCATCGAGGACTTCCGCAACTTCGTGAAGCTCGCCTACATGGCGAACTCGCTTCATCACTCGGGCGGCACCATCTGCGAGCCGGTCGATCTGCCGGTCAACAAGCGCCATTTCGACATGGTGTACACGCACATGAAGTACAGCGACAAGCCGTACATGGGCTCGGTGACCCATCCCGAGCGCGCGCATGACACCGTCGAGATGACGCGGATTCTCTTCGGCGATAACTATCTCGACCCGGCAACCGGCAAGCCCCGCACCTGCGTCACCAGCCTCATCAACGCCAACTCGCCCCTCACCTGGGATGCGACCATGCTCGGGGCGCTCAAGACCTACGCACGGGCGAACCAGGCGGTCATCGTCACGCCGTTCATCCTCGCTGGCGCGATGTCGCCGGTGACCGTCGCGGGCACCGCTGCGCAGACGCTCGCCGAAGCGCTGGCCGGCATGGCGCTCGCGCAGCTGGTGAACCCTGGTGCTCCGGTGATCCTCGGCAGCTTTGCATCCTCGCTCTCGATGCAGTCGGGTGCGCCCACCTTCGGCACCCCCGAGCCCGCGCTGGTGTTGTATGTCATGGCCGCGCTCGCGCGACGCCTCGGCGTGCCGTTCCGCTCCGGCGGCGCGCTGTGTGCCGCGAAGATCCCGGACGCGCAGGCGGCTTACGAGTCGGCCAACACGCTGATCCCGACGTGCCTCGCGGGCGTCAACTTCGTGCTGCACACCGCCGGTTGGCTGGAGGGCGGCCTGGCGATGGGCTACGAGAAGTTCGTCATGGACACCGACCAGGCGGGCATGATGCACACGCTGCTCGCGGGGGTGGACCTGTCCGAGAACGGACAGGCGCTCGACGCCATCCGCGAGGTCGGGCCGGGCAAGCACTTCCTCGGCTGCAAGCACACACAGGCGAACTTCCAGACGGCGTTTTACCGCTCACCGCTGGCGGACAACAACAGCGTGGAGCAGTGGGAGGCGGAAGGCGCCAAGGACATGACACAGCGCGCCAACGCCCTGTGGAAGAAGCAGCTCGCCGAGTACCAGGCGCCGCCGCTCGATCCGGCGGTCGACGAAGCGCTGCTCGACTACATCAACCGGCGCAAGGCATCGTTTCCCGACTCCAACGTGTAACGCGGCTCGGCCACTTCAGATCTCGAACTCGACGCCGATCTCCATGACCTGCAGGCTGGGGATGTCGAAATAAGCAGCGGGACGCTGCGCGTTACGGTGCATGAAGGCGAACAGCGCCTCGCGCCAGCGTGCCATGGCGGGGCTGCGGCCGAGAGCGACGATCGTCTCGTGCCCGGTGTAGTAGGTCATGCCGGAGGGGTCCGGCAGGGCGATCTTCCCCTGCGCCGCCGCGCTCGCCAGGCCCTGGGGGACGTCCGGGTGCTCCATGAAGCCGAAGTGCAGCTCGACGCGCGTCAGCCCCGAGGCGAGCGAGGTCACCGCGGCACGCTGCTCCTGCGGCACTCGCGGGACTTCCGCGATGCTGACTGCGACCAGCAGCACATGCTCGTGGAGCACGTGGTTATGCCGGACGTTCTGCGTCAGCATCAGCGGCACACCCTGCGCCATGCGGCCGAGCACTACGGCCGTGCCAGGCACGCGATACGGTGGATCAGAGCGCACCGCAGCGATGAACTGCTGTGTGCCCTGCCGCAGCACCAGTCGTACCGCGTCGAGGATCTGCTCGCCCTTGCGCCAGGTGATCATCAGAAACGAGACCACGGCCGCGATCAGCAGGGGGAACCAGCCGCCCTCGAGTAGCTTGGTCGAGGTCGAGGCGAAGAACAGCAGATCGAGCGCGAGCAGGCTGCCGTTCACCAGGGCGACGAGTCCCACGTTCACCTTCCACTGCAGGGCGACGAAGGTCGCCATCAAGGTGGTGATCGCCATCAGCAGCGACACCGCGATGCCGAACGCCCCGGCGAGCGCATCCGCTGAGCCGAAGCCGATGACGGCGGTGAGGGTCAACGCTGCGAGCGCCCAGTTGACCAGCGGCACGTAGATCTGCCCGATCTCCGCCCCGGCCGTGTGGATCACGGTGAGGCGTGGCAGGAAGCCGAGGCGGATCGCCTGCTGAGTCATGGAGTAGGCGCCGGAGATGATCGATTGCGAGGCGATGACGGTGGCGAGGGTCGCGAGCACCACGAGGCCGTAATGCGCCCACTGCGGGGCGAGCGCGTAGAAGGGACTTGCGATCTCGCGCGGGTGATGCAGCAGCAGCGCCCCCTGCCCGAAGTAGTTCAGCACCAGCGCCGGCAGCGCGACGGCGAACCACGCCACGCGGATCGGGAGGGCGCCGAAGTGTCCCATGTCGGCGTAGAAGGCCTCGCCACCGGTCACCGCGAGGAAGGCGCCGCCGATCACCACGAACGCGAGCGGGCCGATGTGCCACAGATAGGTGATCGCCGGCAGCGGACTGAGTGCTGCGAGAATTGCCGGCGCGGTAGCGATGCCGGCCGCGCCGAGCACGCCGATGACGACGAACCAGACGAGCATGACCGGGCCGAACATGCCGCCGACGAACGAAGTGCCCTTGCGCTGCACCATGAAGAGCGCGAGCAGAATGGCGACCGTCAGCGGCACGACGAAGCGACCGAGGTGCGGCGCGTATACCTTGATACCTTCGATCGCACTGAGCACCGAGATCGCCGGGGTGATCGCACCGTCGCCGTAGAGCAGCGTCGCGCCGATCAGGCCGACCAGCACCATCGCGGCGTGCCGCCGGCTCTGCCGCGCACGCTGCGGGCTCACGAGCGCGAGCAGCGCCAGGATTCCGCCTTCGCCATGATTGTCGGCGCGCATGATGAGAATCGCGTACTTGATCGAGATGACGATGATCAGTGACCAGAAGATCAGCGAGACGATGCCGACCACGGCTTCGGCTGCCACGCTGCCCGAGGGGCTGGCGGCCTTCACGGCCACGTTGAGCGTGTAGAGCGGACTCGTGCCGATGTCGCCAAAGACGATGCCCATGCAGGCGATCGCCGCCCAGGAGCTGCGATGCCTTCCGCCGGTTATGTGATCGATATGCGCGGCTCGCGCCATGGCACCTTCCTGCCGCTCAGGATATTAGATGACAGCGCGCTTTAGATGACAGCGCGCTACGGCGCGCGCGACTGCCGATTCCAACAGCCGTGGGCTGGCCGGATGGAGGTCGGGGGTCAGCTGCCTGCGCGGCGTCGCCCGCGCGCGCCGGCGCGCGGAGCGGCGGCCTTGGGCGCGGGCAGTTGCACGGCGTGCCGCAGTTGCGGGTAGGCTTCGGTCGAGTGCGGAATGCCCATGGCCGCCACGAAGTGCGCCTGAAACTTCGGCTCGATGGCGGTCTCGATCTTCTCCACGCGGTGCACCAGCTCCTCGATCGTCCTGCGCGAGTCGCTGTCGAGCAGCGCGATGCGCGCGCCGCTGCCGGCGGCGTTGCCTGCCGAGGACACCATGAAGAGGTCGCAGTCCGGGATCATGCCGAGGACCATCGCGTACTTCACGTCGATGTGGCTGCCGAATGCACCGGCGAGTCGAATGCGGTCGACGTGGTCGGTGCCCAGGTGCTCCATGAGCAGCGCCACCCCGGCACGCAGCGCCGCCTTGGCGAGCTGAATTGCCCGCACGTCGTTCTGCGTGATCTGCAACACGGGCGTGCCGCGGTGCACGGTATACGCATAGGTGCGGCCGGTCTGCACGATGCGGTCGCTGCGCTTGGCAAGCTCGCCGTCGATCACGCCATCCTGGCTGATGATGCCGGCGAGGTACATCTCCGCGATCACCTCGATGATCCCCGAACCGCAGATGCCGGTCACGCCGGTCTCGGCCACTGCCTGCTCGAAGCCGGGTTGATTCGACCAGAGGTTCGAGCCGATCACTTTGAACTTCGCTTCGAGGGTGTCGCGATCGATGCGCACCCGCTCGATGGCGCCGGGCGCGGCGCGCTGGCCGCAGCTGATTTGCGCGCCCTCGAAGGCGGGTCCGGTAGGGCTCGAGCAGGCGAGCAACCGTTCGCGATTCCCCAGCACGATCTCGGCGTTGGTGCCGACGTCGACCAGCAGCGTCAACTTGTCGGAGAGGTCGGGACGTTCTGCGAGCAGCATGCCGGCGGTATCGGCGCCCACGTGACCGGCGATGCACGGCAGGGTGTAGACCCGCGCACCTGGATGGAGCGTCAGACCGAGCTCACGCGTGTGCAGGTTGAGGGCTGAGTCGGTCGCCAGCGCGAACGGCGCACCGCCGAGCTCCGTCGGATCGATCCCGAGGAGCAGGTGATGCATGATGGGATTACCCACCATCGTCAGCTCGAGGATGTCCGACACGTCGATCCGTGCCTCGCGCGCCACGTCTGCTGCGAGGGTATCGAGCGCAGCGCGCACCGCTTCGGTCATCTGCTGCGCTCCGCCCGGGTGCATCATCGCGTATGACACCCGGCTCATGAGATCTTCGCCGAAGCGGATCTGCGGATTCATCGTGCCGCTCGAGGCCACCACTTCGCCGCTCTCGAGATTGCACAGGTGGGCCGCGATGGTGGTCGAGCCGACGTCCACCGCAAGCCCGTACACCCGATCGTGGAATCCGGGCCACACGCCGATCAGCTGCGTGCCGGCATGCACGGCGACGGTGACGCGCCACTCGCCCTGACGCAGCGTTGCCTGCAGCCTCTGCAGCACGCACAGATCCGCCCGCAGCGGCCCGAACTTCCACTCGCGATTGAGCGCTTCGAGGAGTCGCTGCAGATCACCCGCGGGGTCGTGCATGTCGGGCTGGCGCACCTCCACGTAGTGCAGATGCACGAGTGGATTGAGCGTGATCGGACGCGCATCGGCGGCCTTGCGCACCACCTGCCGATGCACCTGGCTGCTGGCCGGCACGTCGATCACGAGATCGCCCTGGATCTGCGTGGAGCAGGACAGGCGGTGCCCGGCGGGCAGCGGGCGACGCTGCGCGTAGCTCTGCTCGACCGCGCTCAGGGGCGCGAGGTGGTTGGCCTGCGAGCTCACGCCGTGCTTGGTGAAATCGCCCTCCATGACCAGCACCTGGCAGCGCCCGCAAAGCGCGCGGCCGCCACACACGGAGTCGACATCCACTCCGAGGCTGCGCGCAGCCTGCAGCAGCTGCGTGCCGAGCGGGAACCGTCCGCGCTTTCCCGACGGGGTGAAGACGACCAGGGCGTCCTTCGCGTCCGTAGCGTCAGTGGCGTCCGTGGCGTCAGTGATGCTCATGTGCCCTCGCTCAGGGCGGATCGCTCATGCGGTGCTCTGCACGCGGCGGCGGTGACCGCCCTCGCGGCGTCCGCGCGCGGCACCTTCCGGGGCCGCTGCCACACCGCCTCCGGCCTGAAGCGGCGGCGCCTCGCGGAATCGCTTGATCCAGCGCGCGCAATCGGGGTCATGTCCCATCATGACGTCGGCGGCCATGCACGCCCTGACGATCTCGAGGTGCATCGGGTTCATGATCGCCGAGGTGAGGCCGGCGCCGATCGCCATGGAGAGGAACGTTGCGCTGACGCCTTCGCGTGCCGGCAGCCCGAAACTCACGTTGGAGGCACCGCAGGTGGTATTTACCTTCAGCTCGTTCTTCAGGCGCTGCAGCAGATGCATCACCTGCCGGCCCGCCTGGTTGATGGCGCCGATCGGCATGACGAGCGGATCGACCACCACATCGCTTGCGGGGATGCCGTGATCGGCGGCGCGATGCACGATCTTCTTCGCCACTTCGAAGCGTACGTCGGGATCCTCGGAGATGCCGGTCTCGTCGTTGGAGATGGCTACCACCGCCGCACCGTACTTCCTGACGAGCGGCAGCACGGACTCGAGCCGTTCTTCCTCGCCGGTAACGGAGTTGACCAGTGGCTTGCCCTTGTACACTGCCAGCCCCGCCTCGAGCGCCTTGACGATCGAAGAATCGATCGACAGCGGCACGTCGGTGATCGACTGCACGAGCTGCACGGCCCTGGCGAGGATTGCCGGCTCGTCGGCGAGCGGGATGCCGGCGTTCACGTCGAGCATGTGCGCGCCTGCGGCGATCTGCGCGAGCGCATCGGACTCGACGCGGCTGAAGTTGCCCGCGGCCATCTCGGCGGCGAGGATCTTGCGCCCCGTCGGGTTGATGCGCTCGCCAATCATGACGAAGGGACGCTCGAGGCCGAGCACCACTTCGCGGGTAGCGGAACTGATCACGGTATCGGTCATGAGGCCATCCTGGTTGCGTTGGTCTGCGGGTCGCGCCCCGGATACCACGGCACGCGGCCGTTCAGTACTCCCGAGCGCTCGATGATCTCGGCGACGGACTCCTCCTGGCGGTACGCCATGAGGTGCACGCCGTGCACGCCCTTGAGGGTGCGGATCTCCTGAATCAGCTCGATGCAGAGATTGCGGCCTTCGAGCGTTTGATCGGCGGCGCCGGCGAGGCGCTGCACGACCGCGTCGGGAATGTGCACGCCGGGCACGTGCGTGCGGATCCACTGCGCCGCTTTGGCCGAGCGCAACGGTCCGACCCCGACCAGTATGAATACCTTGTCGAGGAGCCCGAGCTGCTCGACGTGACTCATGAAGGCTCTGAGCAGCGGCACGTCGTAGCAGAACTGTGTCTGAATGAACTGGGCACCCGCTGCGACCTTCTTCGCCAGGCGCTGGGCGCGCCACTCCACCGGCTGCGCGAACGGGTTCTCGGCGGCGCCGAGGAGGACACGCGGGGCGTAGGT
>DATIZW010000199.1:0-9670 GCA_035516875.1 Steroidobacteraceae bacterium | reverse complement strand
CGCCAGCAGGTCGAGGAAGCGACCTCCGACTACGACAAGGAGAAGCTGCAGGAGCGCGTAGCCAAGCTCTCCGGCGGTGTCGCGGTGATCAAGGTGGGAGCTGCCACCGAGATCGAGATGAAGGAGAAGAAGGCCCGCGTCGAGGACGCGCTGCACGCCACGCGTGCGGCGGTGGAGGAGGGTGTGGTACCGGGTGGCGGCGTGGCGCTGATCCGCGCGCAGCGCTCGCTCGAGAAGCTCGAGTCCGTCAACGAGGACCAGGGCGTCGGCATTCGCATCCTCTCCCGTGCGATCGAGGAGCCGCTGCGTCAGATCGTCGACAATGCCGGCGAGGACGCTGCGGTGGTGCTGAACCGCGTGAAGGAAGGCAAGGGTGCCTTCGGCTACAACGCGGCCAGTGGCGAGTTTGGCGACCTGCTCGATGAGGGAATCCTCGATCCGACCAAGGTGGCACGGCTGGCGCTGCAGAACGCCGCATCCGTGGCGGGACTGCTGCTCACTACCGAGGTCATGGTGGCCGAAGCGCCGAAGGACGAGGAGCACAGCCATGCCGGCCCGCCGGGTGGCATGGGCGGGATGGACATGTAATACCCTCTCTAAAGAGGTATCGATTCCGTCGGCAACAGCCGATACGCTTTACATAACAGTTAAGGGTTCGCGCCCGGCCTCTGCCGGGTGCTTCCCTGAAAGTCGCGGAACAAGACCCCCTATTCCGCGCATTACTTGCAGGCCCCACATCGTGGGGCCTGTTTTTTTTCCGGATCGCACACGCAGCTCGACCGCCGGGGGGCACCTGCGAGCCAGCGCTGCGCGCCATGTCGCAGTGCAGCTACTTCCTTAGCGGCGGGCAGCGGTTTATCGTGGTCCATCAAGGAGGCTCCCATGGCCACTCTCCGCTTACGCGCCCTCACTGGCTTCGGCTGCCTGGCGCTGCTGACACTCACCGCGTGCGCGCGATCCGGGCAGGACGAGATGAGCTGGGCCCGCGCAGCACTCGAGCGCAACCAGGGCATCGAGGTGGTCGCGGCGGACCAGCAGAGCCGCACGTTCACGGTGCGCGTAAGAGACACCGGCGAGCTGCGCATGGTACGCGCCGACGAAGTGATCGCCGCGCCGGCGCTGGGCGCCGCCGCGGGAGAGGCGGCGGAGCCGGCGGCCTCGGGCACGCCGCAGACATCGTCAGCCACGACGCCCGAGAAGTCCGCAGCGACTGCGGCGCCCGATGGCGCCGCCCCTGGGGAGGCTGCGCAGCCCACCGAGGCTCAGCCGCAGGCACAACCTGCATCGCTCGCTGCGCAGAGCGCGGCGAGCGTCGAATCGGCCCCCGGGCGGGTGCTCTCGGCCGGGCCGGGCTACACCATCAAGGCGGCCGCGCCCGCGACGGCGGCCGCGAGCAGCGTCCGCGACACGAGCATCACCAGCGCGCCGGTCGAACGACGGCACGAGCCGATCGTCTGTCAGGGCGCGCGTCTGCTGCACATCGACAATCGCAACCTCGTGTTCGACGGTGACGCGGTCAGTGCCGAGGACGGCTGCGAAATCCACATTACCAACAGCCGCATCACCGCCACCGGTATCGGGGTGCTGGCGCGGGCCGCGAATGTGCACATCGACAACAGTCGGATCGAAGGTGATCAGGCATCGATCAGCGCCTCCGAGGGTGCGCAGGTCTACGCGGCATCGTCACAATTCAAGGGCCTGAGCCGTCGCGAGGACAGCGCGGCGTTCCACGATCTCGGGGGCAACGTCTGGAACTGACCACAGGGGTCGTAGCCGTCCAACGCACGAAGTCACGCTTGCCGTGACCGGCGAGCCGTCAACTCCCGTCAACACGCGCGATTTCCCGGGGGCCCCGATCAGCGCCGAGCTGGCGATCCTCATCGAGCGCTCGCTCGAAGCACTCACTGCCAACGAAGCTGCGCGCATCGCGCTCGCAGCCGCACCGACGGCAATTCGCGATTCCATCGCTCGGGTGTTTGCCGCCAGCGATTTCGTGGCGCGCTCGTGTGCACGCGACGCGCAGCTGCTCGCTGCGCTCATCGGCAGCGGCGACCTCGAGCGGCGCCTGGCAGCGCGCGAGTTTGCTTCCCGGGCCCCTGCGCTCGCCGCCGGCCCCACTGAGGCCGTGGTGCAGAGCGAGTTGCGCCGCTGGCGGCGCGCCGAGCTCACGCGCATCGCGTGGCGCGACCTGGCCGGGTGGGCGGACCTCGCTGAGACACTCGCAGATCTCACTGCGTTTGCCGACGCCGCGATCGACACGGCGCTCGAGCACGGGCGCCGAGCGCTCGCGGCGCGCTACGGCGAGCCCCGCTCTCCCGCGCACCTGCCGCAGCCGCTCGTAGTCATCGCTATGGGGAAGCTCGGCGGCGGGGAGCTCAACTTCTCCTCCGACGTCGACCTGGTGCTGCTCTTTCCCGAGCACGGCGACACCGACGGTGCGCACAGCATCAGCAACGAGGAGTTCTTTACCCGCCTCGGCCAGTCACTGGTACGACTGCTCGAGACGCCCACAGCCGAAGGCTTCGTGCTGCGCGTCGACCTGAGGCTGCGACCCTTCGGTGATTCCGGCCCCCTGGTCTCGAGCTTTGCGGCCTTCGAGGACTATCTGCCGCGCCACGGTCGTGACTGGGAGCGTTACGCGTACGTCAAGGCGCGCCCGGTCACCGCGCGCGAGCGCTACGGGGAACTCCACGCGGCCGCCATCCGCCCGTTCGTCTACCGCCGCTATCTCGACTACGGCGTGTTCGAGAGCCTGCGCGAAATGAAAGCGCTCATCGAGCGCGAGATCGAGCGACGCGAGCTGGCCGATAACGTGAAGCTCGGCCCGGGCGGTATCCGCGAGATCGAATTCATCGTCCAGGCGCTGCAGCTCACCCGCGGCGGGCGCGACCGGCGGCTGCAGACGCCCTCGCTGTTCGCAGCGCTCGCGCGTCTCGGCGAGCTGCGGCTGCTGCCGGCGCTGGCGGTGACGGAGCTGACGTCGGCCTACGTGTTTCTGCGTCGCCTGGAGAATCGGCTGCAAATGCTCGACGATGCGCAGGTGCACCGCCTGCCGGCCGAGCCGCTCGCCCGCGAGCGTCTCGCCCTCGCCATGGGTGCGCGCGACTGGCCGGCGCTGGCGCGCGAGCTCGAGGTGCACCGCGAGGCCGTCAGCCGCCACTTCCGCTTGGTTATCTTCGGCGCCGGTCAACCGGACACCTCGGCGGTACGCATCGACCTCGGGCGCTTCTGGGACAGCCAGGCGGAGACCGCGGCGCTCGCCGATGCGCTCACCGGTGCCGGCTTCACCGACAGCGCCGAGGCCACGCGGCTGCTGCTCGAGCTGCGCGCCTCGACGCTGGTGCGCAAGCTCGATGAGGCCGGCCGCCGGCGGCTGCAGGCGCTGTTGCCACTGCTGCTCGCGGAAGTCTCGCGCAGCACTGCTCAGCTGCCGGTGCTGCGCCGCGTGCTCGCCATCATCGAGGCGACCGGCAAACGCTCGGCGTACTTCGCGCTGCTGCAGGAGAACGGCACGGCGCGTGCGCGGCTGGTGGAGCTGTGCCGGCACGGTGACTTTCTCGCCGCGCAGATCGCCGCACACCCGCTGCTGCTCGATGAGCTGATCGACGAGCGGCTGCTCACACAGCTGCCGACGCGCGCCGCCTTCGCGCGCGAGCTCAGCGAGCGCCTGGAGCAGCTGCACGAGGACGATCCCGAGCAGCAGGTGGAGGCGCTGCGGCAGTTCCAGCGCGCCGCGCTGTTTCGCGTCGCGGTAGCCGATCTCACCGGACTGCTGCCGCTCATGCAGGTGTCAGACCGCCTGACCGACATTGCCGAGCTCATCGTCGAGTGCGCGATGCAGCTTGGCTGGCGGCAGATCACCGCGCAGTACGGCACCCCCAGCTGCCAGGACGGCACCGCCGTGCGGGCGGTGAACATCTGCGCGATCGGCTACGGCAAGCTCGGCGGCATGGAGCTCGGATACTCCTCGGACCTCGACCTGGTGTTCCTCCACGATTCGCGCGGGGAGCGGCAGGAGACCAGCGGCGCGCGCCCGATCGAGAACCAGCTGTTCTTCGTGCGCCTCGCGCAGCGCATCGTGCATCTGCTCACCATGCATTCGGCCGCCGGACGACTCTACGAGGTGGACGTGCGGCTGCGACCGAGCGGCAAGGGCGGTCTGCTCGTCACCAACATCGAGGCGTTCGCGGACTACCAGCGCCAGGAAGCCTGGACCTGGGAGCACCAGGCGTTGCTGCATGCGCGTGCGGTTGCCGGCGCGCCCGAGCTGCGCGCGCGGTTCGAGGCGGTGCGACTCGACGTGCTCTGCCACCACGTGCGACGTGAGGGGCTGCGCGAGGAAGTGCGCAGCATGCGCGAGCGCATGCGGCGCGAGCTCTCGCGGGGTGCCGCGACGAGCTTCGACATCAAGCAGGACGGCGGCGGCATCGCCGATATCGAGTTTCTCGCCCAGTACTGGGCCCTCAGGTGGGCGCGCGAATATCCGCCCCTGGTCATGTATTCCGACACCATTCGCCAGCTCGAGTCGGTGGCCTCTGCCGACCTCGTGCCGCAGTCAAGTGTCGATGTGCTCACGGCGGCGTATCGGGCCTATCGCGCCCGCGCCCACCTTCTGTCCCTCGACGGCGCCGAGCCGATCGTGCCCGCGGCGCAGTTCCGCGAGACGCGCGCCGCCGTCACCGCACTGTGGAACGCCACGATGTGCGCCGAGGGTTGACGGCGCGCAGGTATAATCGCCACCGCCCATCCGCATCGACGAGTCACCCCATGGTCGCAACGGCCAAGCCACTCCTGGAGCCCAATGCGCAGAACCACTACGACATCAGTAGCGAGGACCTGCCGCTGTGCTGCCCGATGCCGCAGATGTACCTGTGGAACTCGCATCCCCGGGTCTACCTGCCCGTCGAGGAGACTGGCTGGGCAAAGTGCCCGTACTGTGGCGCGGAGTACACGCTGCGCCGTTAGCGCCAGAGGCGCAGGTCCGCGGGCAGCGTCAGCTCTTCTGCGGCGTCCGGCTCGCGTCGCGCACCCGCGGTGCGGCTTGCGCCGGCTGCCGATCCGTCGTCGTCAAATGCGGTCGGGGGTGGCACCGCGAGGAGCTGTCCACCCTGAGCACGGATTGCGGAGTTCAGCGACGGCAGGTCGCGCGCGGTCAGCCGTGAGAACTCGCCGCTGATGTCGCTGAGCTCGGCCCGCAGCGCCGCGATGTTGTCGAGCTGGTAGTTCGTCGGCGGCCCATCCCAGGAGGTGAGCGCGCCGTAGAGCTGGTCGGTGTGCTCGCGCAGCCGCTCCTCGCCGGTAACGGCGCCGCCCTCGGTGGTCGCAACTATCTGCTTGCGCAACGCGTCGAGCTTGCGGTCGAACGGGAGGAGCTTGCGCTCGAGCGCATCGTCCGCCGCCCGACCCTTGCCGGCCGCGGCGATCTGCTGGCGCAGCCCCGTGATCTGGGCGAACAGCGCCGACTCGTCGTTGAACAGCGCGTAGACCTTCATCGCCGCCTCATACTGGGCGCGCCGCTCGGCGAGCGACCACTTGACGCGCCGGTCGAGGGCGGTATCGAGGCGCGTCTCGTAGGTCTTGCCGTTGTTCTCCATGCGGATCGTGTAGCTCCCCGGCAGCACCCGCGGCCCCTGGGTGCCCGCCTCGGCCAGTTGCACCGCCGGCGGCACGTGCGGCGGCGGCAGGTGCATGGTCCACAGCACGCGGTTCAGGCCGCGACGGCTGCTCGCCGGCAGCTCATCCACCACGTGACCGTCCGCGTCGAGCACTTCGATCTTGAGCTTGCCGAAGAGGTGACGGGTGCGTTGGTAGTAAGTGATCTCGGCGCCGGCCGCCGGATTGTCGCCGACGAAGGCGGCCGCCCCGTTCACCCAGCCGCCGCTCGCCTCGATGCGCTGCTGCACGGGGCGCGCGGACACGAAGCTCGACTCCTGCGCCAGCAGATCGGGGGTCAGGTGACGCAGCGGCGTGATGTCATCGATGATCCAGATGCCGCGGCCATGTGTCGCCAGAATCAGGTCGCTGTCGCGCGGCTGCACGGTGAGATCGCGGACGGCGACCGCCGGCAGCTCGCCGCCCTTGAATTGTGCCCAGTGCGCCCCCTGGTCCACCGACACCCACAGCCCGAACTCCGTGCCGAGAAACAGCAGCCGCGGATCGACGCTGTCCTCCTTGATCACGTGCGCGTAGCCGATTACCCCGCGCGTGTCGGCCGCCGTCACCAGCGCGGTCCAGGTCCTGCCGAAATCCGCGGTGACGTAGACGTAGGGCGCCAGGTCGCCGAAGGTGTGCCGATCGAAAGCCACGTAGGCGGTTCCGGGCGCAAAGGCGCTCGCCTGTACCCAGTTGACCCAGGCATTCTTCGGCAGCCCACGCACGTTCGCGACGACGTTCTGCCAGTGCCCACCGCCATCGCGCGTCAACTGCAGATTGCCGTCGTCGGTGCCCACCCAGATTGTGCCGCCAGCGAGCGCTGACTCGCTGATCGTGTAGATGGTCGTGTGCATCTCGGCCACGGAGTTGTCCACCGTGACGCCACCTGACTGCTCCTGTTTCTGCTTGGCGGGGTCGTTGGTGGTGAGATCAGGCGAGATGCGCTCCCAGCTCTGGCCGTGGTCCCGCGAGCGAAACAGGAACTGAGCCCCGATGTAGACGGTCGCCGGATCGGTGGGCGAGAGCGCGATCGGTGTGTTCCAGTTGAAGCGCAGCTTCTTGTAGCGCTTGAGGTCATCGGCGCCGAGTCGTGGCTGCAGCAGTCGGGTCTCGTGAGTGTGCACATTGACGCGCCCGACATCACCTCCCTGGGCCTCGGCATACAGGTACTCGGGGTCGGAAGGGTCGGCGAACATCCAGAAGCCGTCGCCGCCCGCCATGTTCTCCCAGCGCGAGCTGGTGATACCGCCAGGGTAGGCGGAGTCACCGACCCAGGAGCTGTTGTCCTGCAGTCCACCATAGACGTGGTAAGGGTCCGCGCCGTCGACGCTCACGTGGTAGAACTGCGAGATCGGCAGATTGTCGGTCTTCCACCACTTGTTGCCGCCGTCGAAGGATATCCACAGCCCGCCGTCGTCGCCGGCGAACACGTGCTGAGAGTTGGTCGGATCGATGAATACGTCATGCACGTCGCCGTGCATGCCGTGAAAGCCGCCCACCACGCTGAAGCTGTGGCCACCGTCCTCGCTGAGGATGAGGTTGCCATCGGTCTTGAACACGCGGGCGGCGTTTCTCGGATCGACGATGAGATTGGCGAAATAGAACGGCCGCCACACCATCCACTGGCTCTTGTCGCCGCGCGCCCAGCTGTCGCCGCCATCATGGGAAATGAACAGCGCGGAATCCGTCGACTCGATGAACGCGTACAGGGTGCGCGCATCGCTCGGAGCGAAGGCGAGTGCAATGCGGCCGTAGGGCTTGGCGGGCAATCCGTTGTGGGCCTGCCGCTTGAGCTCAGTCCAGGTGCGCCCGCCATCGCTGCTGCGATAGAGGCCGCTGCCGGAGGGTGCGGTCGGACCTGTGCCGCCGGAGCGGAAGCTCCAGCCCTGCCGGCGAAAATCCCAGAGACTGGCGAAGAGCACGTCGGGGTTGCCGGGCTGCATCGCGACGCTCGCGCAGCCGGTCGAGAGGTTCGCCCCCTTGAGCACCAGCTGCCAGCTCTTGCCGCCGTCGCTCGTCCTGTACAGGCCCCGCGCGGCGGAGTCGCTCCACAGCTTGCCCGGCACGCAGGCGTAGACGGTGTCGGCGGCGCGCGGGTCGACCACGATCGCGGCGATGCGCTCGGAATCGGCAAGGCCGGCGTGCAACCAGGTCTCTCCGCCGTCGGTGGACTTGTAGATGCCCTCGCCCACCGAGACGCTGTTGCGCGTCCACGATTCACCGGTACCGACCCACACGTTCTGCCGATGCGATGGGTCGATGGCGATGGCACCGATCGACTGTACGGGTTGCTTGTCGAATACCGGCCTGAAGATGGTCCCGCCGTCGGTCGACTTCCATACCCCGCCGCTCGCGGCACCCACGAACACCGTCAGTTTGCCGGAGGGCTCGGCGTACCCGGCGAGTGCGGATATGCGCCCGCTCATCGCCGCCGAGCCGATGTTGCGGGCGCCGAGGCCGGAGATGACGCCCGAATCGATGGCGACACCGTCACCGCGGGCCTGCGCGCTCAAGCAGAGAGCCAGGGCGCCGGTGAGTGTCAGAAATCGCGATCGCACGGTGACTCTCCTGCGACTACTTTGCCGGGGCGGCTGGCGCCGCCGAGGTCGGAAAGTGAAACATGGCGTCCTCGAGGGGAGCGTTAGCCTCGGCTTTCTCGTACTGCACCTTCTGCCGCTTACTTGAGCCCATGGGGCCGGAGTCCTGCGCAAAGGCCAGATAGACGCCGTCGACCCTCTCGTAGTCGCCGTAGTCGGTGACCGTCTCGGTGGGTATGCCGTGCTCGATGCGCCGATCGACCGCACGAATCTCGAGGAAGTAATCGGGATCGAGGTAGAGAAAGGTGAGGTCGCCGTTGGGGCGCGTGACACGCAGCTTGTGCGCCTGGGTACCGTCGACGTCCTCGGTGCCGAGGTACTCGAGCGTGTAGCCCTTTGCCTTGTAGTCCACGAGGACGCCGAGGAAATCCGCGGCGTCCTCGCCCATCGCCTTGGCATCGTCTGCTGACAGCCGCTCCGCATCCTTGCGGCCCTGAAACGGGTTCACCTGCCATGCCTGCACGCCGTCGTATGCCTGGACCTTGGTGAGGCCCTGCAGCTGCGCCTCGTAGCGGATCGAGCCGGGACGCTTGACGAGTGTCACCAAGCCGAGCTCGAGCGTGCCCCCGTTCACCCGCATCTTGCCGGCGAGGCGCAGCGCGTGGATCGCGCTCAGCCGCTCCGCGCCGCCGCGCGCGCTGACGTTCTTCTGCGCCAGCTCGTCGGCGGTGTAGGCAAGTGCATCTGACACTACCAGCAGCAACAGCAGGGCGGCGATACGCTGCATGCGCAGACTCCTAATCCTCGTCGGCGACGTTGGGGTCGCGGGGCGGCGGCAGCTGCGCGCGGATCGGGGCGAGCTTCGCCGCGCGCAGCCCCTGGTTGAGCGCCGGCAGGTCGGCCTGCAGCTTCTGCCATTCAGCGAGCAGCGGCGCGAGCGCGCGCTCAGAGGCCTGCGTCGCGGCCAGCTGCGCGGCGGTCGGTGCGGCATCCGCGCGCGTGACTTCCATGTAGAGCGTGGCGAGGTGCTGCTGCACGTCCGGCAGCCGCGCGGGCGGTGCGGGCTCCGCCTCGCCCTTACCCGGTCCGGCGACAGCCGCAAGGCGTGTCGCATAGTCGCGCACCGCCTGCGCGGCCGCGCCACCCGTGCCGAGGGCCTTGAGCTGCGCTTGTTGCGACTGCGCGGCGAGCAATGCCCGCGAGCTCTCGGTGAGTAGCGCGCCGAGCTGCGTGGCGAGGCGCAACTGCTCCTCCAGCGCACCGGCGGCAAGCGGCACGCGTGGATCCTGCCGGAGGGTCAGCGGTGCCTCGAACTTCCGGCCGTCGACCGTCAGCCGTATGCGGTAGCTTCCGGGCAGCGCTATCGGCCCCTCGGGCCCGCGCGGCGTAGCGTGCGGCACTGCCGAGATCGGGTAACCATGCGTCACGCTGAGCGGGGCTGCGTAGCGAAGGTCCCACACCCAGCGGTGCATGCCGCGGCC
>DATIZW010000198.1:0-7198 GCA_035516875.1 Steroidobacteraceae bacterium | reverse complement strand
CTGCGTGAAGGCAATCGAGTCGCCCGCGCCGTCGCTGAGTGCGCCGGTAGCGGTGGCGTTCAGTGTCACATTGCCGCTGTTGCTGACCACGGCCGCAGTCTCGATGCCGTTGGCGAGGTCACCGCTCGCCGCGGTCGCTGCGACCGCCGTGCCGGTTCCCACCTGCGCCGAAGTCGGCGTGAAGTTGATCAGATCGATCGTGCCGTTGTTGGCGTAGGAGGGCGTGGCGCCGGTGTAGACCGAGCCCGTGCCGACACGCAGGTACAGCACCTGGGGAATGGTGATCGAGAATTGGACCTGAGCGGTGGCGGTCAGGGCCCCGGCGCCGGTCTGGACGCTCGATCCGGCCTGGGCAAGCAGTGGGATGGCCACGCCAGCCGCCGCAATGACAAGACTCCTGACAACGATTGAAGTGCGCATGATGCTGATTTCCTAAGCGATTGAAGAGACGTATGGTCCGAAGACCCTGGGGGCATCTTACGGAGCGCCTGCGGGGGCCAGCCGGGCTTATGTCACGCTTCAAGGCCTGCATTTCACGAGGCAAATCACACCTCGCACGAGTGGAGCGCGCAGCTGCCGCACCCTGGCGACAGCGCCCGCGCGGGTGGTCAGCCAGGCCGCGGCGAATGTGCGCTACCTCTCAAAAAGTGGCCGCGGGCGAGGCTCGCCAGTAGAGTGCGGCGGTCGCCTGTGGCGCACTTCGCCGAACGCCCGGCGCGAGAAACCAACACGGGCGTAAGCGCGGCGAATTCTGCTCAAAAGGCGGATTTCCGGAGGACCTGGCATGCGAGGAACGAGGCGATCCGCTGCGGTTGCAGTTGCGGTGACTGCCGTTGCGGCGCTTGGCGCCGCAGCCGCGGCGGCCGACACCGCTATGAACACCACGACCACCACCGGCAGCGCCATTACAGCGACGCTCTTCGGCTTCAACGCCGCAGACAGCGCGCGCGAGCGCTCGCTCGAGCAGCGCTTCGACGCCTCGCTCAGCGCCGCGGATCTGCGGGCGTGGCTCAAGACGCTTTCCTCCGCCGCCAATCACGTCGGCTCACCGCATGACAAAGCGAATGCGGAGTACGTACGCGATCTCTTCAAGCAGTGGGGCTGGGATGCAAGGATCGAGGAGTTCGAGGTGCTCTATCCGACGCTCAAGGCGCACACGCTCGAGATGGTGGCGCCGAGTCACTTCGTCGCGAGCCTCGCCGAGCCGCCCGTCGAGGGCGATCGCACCTCGGCGCGCGAGGACGCGCTGCGACCCTACAACGAGTACGGCGCCGACGGCGATGTGACCGGCGAGCTCGTCTATCTCAACTACGGGATGCCCGAGGACTACAAGGCGCTCGCGCGTCGCGGCGTCGATGTGAGGGGCAAGATCGTCATCACGCGCTACGGCGAAGGATGGCGGGGACTCAAGCCGAAGCTCGCGCAGGAGCACGGCGCCATCGGCTGCATCATCTACTCGGACCCCTACGACGATGGCTATGCCCGCGGGGCAGTGTATCCGCGCGGCGGCTGGCGGCCGCCGCCCGGCGTGCAGCGCGGCTCGGTGCTCGACATGACGATCTACCCCGGCGATCCGCTCACACCGGGCGTGGGCGCAACCAAGGATGCGAAGCGTCTGCCACTCGCGGATGCACGCACCATTCTCAAGATCCCGGTCATCCCGATCTCCTACGCCGATGCGCAGCCGCTCCTTGAGGCGCTCTCAGGTCCCGTGGCACCGAAGAAGTGGCGCGGCTCACTTCCCATCACCTATCGGCTCGGGCCGGGACCTGCGTACGTCCATCTCGCGATCAGCTCGGACTGGAGCCTCAAGCCGCTCTACGACGTGATCGCGAGGATCCCCGGGAAGGGGAGCCCGGACGAGTGGGTGGTGCGCGGTAATCATCGCGATGCGTGGGTCTTTGGCGCCTGGGATCCGCTCTCCGGACAGGTGGCGATGCTCGCGGAAGCCAAGGCGATCGGTGCATTGCTCAAGAGCGGCTGGCGGCCGCAGCGCACGCTCATTTACGCGAGCTGGGACGGGGAGGAGCCGGGGCTGCTCGGCTCGACCGAGTGGGCCGAGGAGCACGCCGCGGAGCTCAAGCGCAAGGCGGTGCTCTATCTGAATTCCGATACCAACGCGCGCGGCTTTCTCGCCCCCGAGGGCAGCCATTCGCTGCAGCATCTCCTCAATGACGTGGCGAGCGCCATCCGCGATCCCGAGGCGGGGGTCAGCACGCAGGCGCGGCTGCGTGGACACATGCTGGTCGAAGGCTTCGAGAAGGAGCCGACCGACGAGCGTGACCTGGCCGAGGAGAAGGCGCGCAATGCGCGCATCGCGGCGGCGGGCGGCGACCTGCCGATCGGAGCGCTCGGCTCGGGCTCGGATTACACCCCGTTTCTGCAACACCTGGGGCTCGCCACGCTCAGCATCGAATACAGGGGCGAGGACGATCAGCAGGGTGTCTACCATTCGAAGTACGACTCCTTCGACCACTACCTGCGCTTCGGCGACCCGCACTTCGTCTACGGCATCGCCGAGGCCGAGACGGCCGGTCACGTGGTACTGCGCATGGCGGACGCAGCCGTGCTGCCGCTCGAGTTCACCGCATTCGCCGAGACCGTGTCGGATTACCTCGGGCAGCTTCGCAAGCTCATCGAGGAGAAGCGCTCGCACGCGAGCGAGCTCGACCGGCTGCTCGATGACAAGGCCTTCGTGCTTACCGAGGATCCGACGCGGGTGGTGCTGCCGCCGCAGCGCGAGGAGGCGGTGCCCGAGATCGACTTCGCGCCGCTCGCGAGCGTCATCGCACGGCTCAAGACGAGCGCGCGGGGCTACGATGCGGCCTACGGAAAGCTCGTTGCGGGCGAGCTCAAGCTAAGCGCTGCACAGCGCAGCGAGCTCAACCGGCTGCTCCAGGGCATGGAGCAAAAGCTCACCGACGTACGTGGCCTTCCGGGGCGCGACTGGTTCCGGCATCTCATCTATGCACCGGGCGTGCTGACCGGCTACGGCGTGAAGACTCTGCCGGGGGTGCGCGAGGCGATCGAAGGCGCTCGCTGGGCAGAAGCCAGCCAGTATGTGGCGATCACCGCGCAGGTGCTTGCCGCTTATTGTGACCAGCTCGATCAGGCCACGAGGCTCATCGAGCACGGCACGTAAGGCGTGCGGGGCGCGCTCACTTCGCGAAGAGCTGCGCGGCGATATTCTTGAAGGACTTGAACTCGAGCGCGTTGCCGGTCGGGTCGAGGATAAAGAGTGTTGACTGCTCGCCCGGCGTGCCGGCGAAGCGCGTGCACGGCTCGATGACCCACTCGACCTCGTGGTGCCGCAGTCGCTCTGCGAGCTTCGCCCATTCCGCAGCCTCGAGCACCACGCCGCAATGGGGCACCGGCACGCCGTGGCCATCGACCGCGTTGAAAAGAGAGGAGAGACGGCCGCTACGGCCGAGGTGCGGATTGAGGTGGCAGACGAACTGGTGACCATAGAGATCGAAGTCGACCCAGTCGTCGGCGCTTCGTCCCTCGGGGCAGCCGAGCGTGCCGGCGTAGAAGCGACGGGCCTCCTCGATGTCCCGGACCTGGACTGCGACGTGAAACGGGGTGAGCGCCATGGGCGATCTCGGTGCACTCGTCTTCAACGCCGAAGCATAACAGCAGCGACGGGCGGGAACGGGATGACATAATGCGCTGCGGCGGCCGCGCTATCGAAAGGACACTCACTGCGGTCGCGACCGGGAACGCGCAGTCTCAAATTGATTATTGTTGACGCGACATTCCCAAGCAGCGTACGGTTCGCACCAACCAATACCAAGCCGCGCCTGCGCGTGAGGATGATGCGCTGGACCGCGCGTCGTCGTCGCGACGTCTGTCGCGATGTCAGAACAACGCTAATCGTCGCGAGGGGAGACCATGAAACTGTCGACTCATCTTAAGGTAGCCTCGTCTGCTCTTCTTGCGCTGCTCCTCGGGGGCAGTGCGCTATCGGGCCTGTCGGCGCCGGCAAAACCATCTGCCGCAGCCGCCCACAACGTGATCGTGATCCTGCGCGATCAGCGCGCGGATCTGCCGCCGGCGCGCGGCATGCGCGCGGCGCGCATGGCAGCGCTCGCCTCGGCTCAGTCGTCGGTCGTTGCGCACCTCAAGGCCTCCGGGGCGGCGAAGATCCGCGGCTTCGCCATGATCAACGCGGTCGCTGCCACGGTGTCGGACGCGGAAGCCGAGCAGCTCGCTGCCCGCCCCGACGTGCAGGTTGTCGTGCCCGACCGGGTGATCAAGATTGCCAGACGCAACGACGTCGGGCCGCCCGGAAAGAACGGCAGCAGCGGCGGCGGTGGGGGCGGCGGCAACAAGGCGGCGCTTTGCAACACGCTCGAGCCCGAGGCGCTGCAGCTCATGAACGTCGCCTTCCTCGATCCCTCGAAGCCGCAGGCGCAGCGCGTCGTCGACGGCAACGGCGAGTTCGTGACCGGCAAGGGCGTCAAGGTCGCCTGGATTGCCGACGGCATGGATCCGACGCTGCCGGGTTTCACGCGTACCGACGGCACGCCGGTGTTCATTGACTACCAGAATTTCAACGGTGACCCGGCGGGCACGCCCACCGGCGGGGCGGAGGCCTTCGGCGATGCGAGCTCGATCGCCGCGCAGGACACGCCGAACGGCAAGGTCCTCACCTTCGACATCAGCCAGTTCGTCAACGCCGCGCACCCCTTGCCCTCGCCGTGCAACATCCGCATCCGCGGCGTGGCCCCGGGCGCATCGCTGGTCGGACTCAACGTCTTTTCCGAGATTAACACCACGACGAACTCGAACTTCGTGCAGGCGATCGAGTACGCGGTGTTCCACGACGACGTGGACGTGATCAATGAGTCCTTCGGCGGCAACCCCTTCCCGGACAACGACAACGATCCGATCGCGCTCGCCGATCAGGCGGCGGTGGCGGCCGGCGTCACGGTGGTCGTCAGCACGGGCGATGCCGGCACCAACGGCACCATGGGTACGCCCTCGACGGACGCGCTCATGGTCTCCTCGGGCGCGACCACGCAGTTCCGCAGTTACGCGCAGACCGGATACGGAGCCGCACCCTTCGCCAGCAACGGCTGGATCAGCGGCAACATCTCCTCCTTCAGCTCGGGTGGCTTCAGCATGAGCGGCCCGCGCGTCCCGGACACGATCGCGCCGGGCGATCTCGGGTGGGCGCTGTGCTCGACGAACACTGCGATCTACACCGAGTGCACCAACTACCAGACGCCGGCGGCGCCGGCGCCCGTGCAGCAGTTCGGCGGCACCAGCGAATCCTCGCCCCTCACCGCGGGCGCGGCCGCGCTCGTCATCCAGGCGTATCGCAGCACGCACGGCGGCAAGAATCCGTCGCCGGCCCTGGTCAAGAAGATTCTCATGAGCTCGGCGACCGACCTCGGTGCACCGCCGACTGAGCAGGGTGCGGGCTTCATCAACGCTTACCGCGCGGTGAACACCGCTCTCGCGGTTTGGGATGAGAACGGACATCCGAGCGTGAGCGGCGGCGGGCTGCTCAACAGCCCGACGAGCGTCAGCATCGACGACCACCCGCGCTCGAGCGAGAGCGTGACGGTCGCGATCACTAACACCGGCAAGTCGAGCCAGAAGCTCTCGCCGACGCTCCAGGGGCTCGGTGCGCCGTTTGCCGGCCAGACCCTGACGCTCAACCTCGACGCGGCGAACGATCCGACGTTCCCCAACGTTACCGGCTCGCCGCGCGCGTACATCACGCGGACCTTCACCGTGCCGGCCGGGGCGCAGCACCTCGATGCGGCGATCGCCTGGCAGTCGCCGTTCTTCGCGGCGCCACCGATCGCCTACCTCGGGCTCCTCGACCCGAGGGGGCGTGACGCGGCCTACTCGATCCCGCAGGGCGCCGGCAGCGGCTACGGGCACGTCGACATCGTGAATCCGATGCCAGGCACCTGGACGGCGATCATCTGGACGCGCGTCGCGGGACTTGCCTCGGCCTACACCGGCCCGGTGCAGTTCAGCTGGGCGGTCGAGCGCTACGTGAAGTTCGGCTCGGTGTCGCCGGCGAGCTTCATCCTGGCGCCGGGCGCGACGCAGTACGTCACGGCGCGCTTCAGCATGCCGTCGCAGGCCGGCGACCAAAGCGTTGCCATCCGCCTGGGTGACGGTGATGACAGCCTGTCGGAGATCCCGATTGCGCTGCGCACGCTGATTCCGATCAGCCACGGCAGCGGCTCCTTCAGTGGCACGCTTACCGGCGGTAATGGCCGGCCGTCCACGGGGCCGACGCAGACTTTTGCGTTCGACGTGCCGCCGGGCGTCAACAACATGGCCCTCAACCTGCAGATCAGTGATCCGCTGTACCTGCTCGAAGGCCTGTTGGTCGATCCCAACGGCATGCAACTCAGCGTCGAGCCGAATGTCGATGCCAACGCCAACTCGACGGGTGCCATGCAGCTGAGCCGGGCCAACCCGATGCCGGGACGGTGGCGGTTCATCCTGCTGGTCGACTACTACACGTCGGGCAATCAGACGACCTTGCCGTTCAGCGCGCAGATCGGCTTCAACACGGCGCAGGTATCGGCGAGCGGGCTGCCGAACAGTGCGGGCACGACGCTCTCAGCGAGCGGCGCGCCGGTGGTCGTGCCGGTGACGATCACCAACAACGGCGGCCTGGCGCAGGCGTACTTCGCCGACGCGCGACAGCACAACTACACGTCGCTCCAGTTCGGGACGTTCCTCGAGACCGACTTCTGCTCGGAGACGCAGCTGCCGGGTGCGTGCTTCGGCACCTACCTGCCGACCCAGGTGCGCAGCGCCGAGTTCCTGGCGCAGTCGACCGTTCCAATCACGATGGATGTCGAAAACGACGTCGGCTATATCGTGGGCGGCACGGGTGCGCCGGATGTCTACTCGCGGCCGATCGGCGGGGGCACGGTCGCGGCTTCCGTGACGGAGCCCGAGGTGCCGTGGAGCCTGTGGCTGCTGTTCCCCTCGGAGATCGGACCCTACGGGCCGAGCGGCGCGCCGGCGGCACCGGTGGCGACCGCGGCGATCGTGAAACTGAAGGCCTTCGACGCTGCGGTGACCTCGGATGCGGGTGATCTGTGGTCGGACGTCACGTTCGGCACCAACACCTTCAATCCGCTCATCCTGGGACCCGGGCAGTCGGGAACCATCAACGTCACGATCACGCCGAACCCGGCGCTGCTCGGCAAGACGGTGA
>DATIZW010000197.1:0-3699 GCA_035516875.1 Steroidobacteraceae bacterium | reverse complement strand
CTCGTGCTGAGAGACGGCAGGGCGGTTGGCTCGCGTCTCATCGGCCAGAGCTTCAGCGGTCCGCGCTACTTCTGGGGGCGGCCGTCGGCGACCACGCCGCAGCCCTACAATGCGCTCGCCTCCAACGGCTCGAACTTGGGTCCGCTCAATCCGGCGCTCGCCGAGGCGATCAAGCCGCGGATCGCAGCGCTGCGCGATGCCGACCCCGGCAACACGGCGCCCGTGCCGGTGGATCTCGTCACGGCCTCCGCGAGCGGCCTCGACCCGGAGATCAGCCTCGCCGCGGCCAACTACCAGGTGGCGCGCATCGCTCGCGTGCGGGGTCTCAAGCCGCAGCTCCTCGAGCGACTCATCGCCGCGCACGCCCGCGGCCGGCTGCTGGGTGCGATCGGCGAGCCGCGCGTCAACGTACTCGAGTTGAACCTCGCGCTGGATGAGGTGCGCTGAGGCGCTGACACGCCCCCCGGCGCATGTGCCGCGCGGCTGCTGAGCTTACGATCGCCCGCGAGCTCACGACGGCCCGCGGGGCCCGCGCCGTCTCTGCCTATAATGCCGCGGGCAAATGCGTTGCCGTCGGGAGCCTCCATGCAACGGTTGAGCGCCGCAATCCTGGCGAGTGCCTTCGCCGTGGCCGCCGTCGCCCAGGAGGCGGCGCACGGCACAGCGCCGCAGAAGGCGTGGATCGAGCGCAGCAACGCCTTTACTGACACGCTGCTCGATGTCGAGTTCGAGCACTCTCCCGAGCAGGGCTCGCGCCAGGGCCTGGCAAAGTTCGACGACCGCATCTCGCACCCGACGCTCGCCGATGAGATGGCGAAGCGTCACGAGCTCGAGGCCGTGCTCGCAAAGCTCGACGCGGCGCGCGCTCGGGAGTCCGACAAGCGGGTGCAACAGGACCTCGACATCCTGCACAAGGCCTACGACCTCAGGTTCCGCACCGAGGACTACGAGCTTGCGCGCGAGGTGCCTTTTCTCAATGCCAGTGAGCAGGTGTTCCAGGGCCTGCACGGGCTGCTCGATGACCAGGTGGCGCCGGAGCGGCGGCCGGCGGCCATCGTGCGACTGCGCAAGTACGCCGGGGTCGAGCCTGGTTCGACGCCAGTCACCGAGGTATTCAAGCAACGCGAGCTCGAGCAGATCGCAAAGCCCGACGTCTTTTTCCCGTCAAGAGGCGAGATGGAGACCGAGCTCGGGCGCAACTCCAACTACGTCGAGGGCATCGGCGCGCTCTTCAGCAAGTACAAGCTGACGGGCTGGGAGGCAGCATATGCGAAGCTCAAAGCCGAGTTGGCCGATTACGATGCCTGGGTACGGCAGAACATCCTCCCCAGAGCGCGCACCGACTTCCGGCTGCCGCCGCAGAAGTATGCGCTCGACTTCGAGCAGTACGGCATCGACATCCCGCCGGCCAAAATCGCGGCGCTGGCGCACGGCGCCTTCACGGAGTACCAGCACGAGATGGCAGCGCTTGCGGCGCAGGTCGCGAAGGCGAAGGGCTTTCCCTCGAGCGATTACCGCGCGGTTATCACGGCGCTCAAGAAGACGCAGATCACCGGCGAGGCGATCCTGCCCTTTTACCGCAACCGCCTGCATGAGATCGAGCAGATCATCGTGGCCCACCGCCTGGTGACGCTCCCGGACCGGCCGGCGATCATTCGCCTGGCGACGGCTGCCGAAACCGCACAGCAACCGGCACCGCACATGGTGCCGCCGCCGTTCCTGCACAATACCGGTCAGCGCGGGGAATTCGTGCTGCCATTGAACATCCCTGCGGCGAACGGCGGGGCGGCCGACGAGTACGACGACTTCACCTTTGACGCCGTCGCCTGGACACTCACTGCGCACGAGGCCCGCCCCGGACACGAGCTGCAGTTCGACTCCATGGTGGAGCAGGGCGTGAGCCGGGCGCGGGTGCTGTACGCCTTCAACTCCACCAACGTGGAAGGGTGGGGGCTCTACTCCGAGTACATCATGCAGCCCTACGAGCCCGCCGAAGGGCAGCTGCTGACCCTGCAGCTGCGGCTGCTGCGGGCGGCGCGCGCGTTTCTCGACCCGGAACTGCAAAGTGGCGCCGTGACGCCGGCGCGAGCCAACGAAGTGCTGGAGAAGGACGTGGTGCTCAGTCACGCGTTCGCCACGGAGGAGGTCGAGCGCTACACCTTCCGCGCGCCGGGGCAGGCGAACAGCTACTTCTACGGCTACACGCTCCTCCTCGCGCTGCGCAAGCAAGTCGAGAGCACGCTCGGCACCCGGTTCGACCAGAAGAAGTTCCACGATTTCATCCTGCGCCAGGGGCTGTTACCCCCCGACCTGATGCGCAAGGCGGTGCTGGAGGACTTCGTGCCCTCGCAGAAGTAGTCCGCGCGTGGCGCCGCGCGCCGCAGCCCGCAGCCCGGGCAGCGCCTGCCTGAGGCGGCCGGGAAGCCGCTACCCGGGATGCCGGGCCTTGTAGGCGCGCACCTGTGCGTTGAATTGATCGGCGGTCGCCTGCTCCCGGTCGATCGCGCTGTTGTGGGCGCTGACACCGAAGGTCTTCAGTCGCTCGAGTTCTGCCGGGCTCGCGACACCGGCAAACTTTTCGCTGATCCGAGCCACCGTGGAATCCACGCAGTTGACATACCTGAGGGTTGCAGCGTCGTAGGCCTTGAAGGCGCTCTGCGCGGCGGTCATCTGGCGCATGGACGCCTTGCTGCCGTCGGGCACCGCTGGCGCCGCCGCCACCGCACACTCTTCGAGCGCCTCACTCGCGGTCGCGATCAGATCGACCGGCGCGGAGGACGCTTGCGCTGCGGCAGGCGCCGATGGAGCGAGTGTCGGGCCGGCGCCACGCTCTGCGGGGTGCGCTGCAGGTCCGCTGTAGGTGGCGAGAATCCAGACGATCAGGGTTGCCCCGGCGACTCCGAGGACGACGCGCAGCACTCGCGCGGCGAGCGTCGGCCTGCGGCCACCGACGATCCGCGTGATCACCGGCGGAAGGGTGGCGATCAGCAGCAGCGCGCCAAGAATGAGCAGCGCGACTCGGAGGCCGGAGAGCATCGGTTCTTGCCGCCTGCGCAGGGAGGTTACATGAGAGCGACAGTCTACACGGGCGCCTCGCAAAGCGGCATGATCCCGGCAGTCGCAGCGGGAGAGCCCATGACTGAGGATGTTGCCGGCGATGTCGTGCGACGCGGCGCAGTGCGCCGCGCCGACAAGCTCATGAGGCAGGAGGAGCTCAAGGAGTTTCTCGCGCGTGCGTTCTGCGGGCGCACCGCAACCCTCGGCCGCGACGGCTACCCCTACGTCGTGCCGAATCTCTTCGTGTGGATGGAGGAGCGGATCTTTCTGCACACGACGAATGTGCCCGGCCATTTTCTCGCCAATGTGGGCTTCTGCGACCGCGTCTGCTTCGAAGTGGACGCGCCGGGGGAGACCTTCCCCTATGGACCGGTCGAGTGTGACACCTCGATCGCCTATCGCTCCGCGGTGGTTTTCGGGCGTATCCGCATCGAGACCGATCCGGAGGTGCGGCGACGCTTCTTCACCGCGTTCATGTCGAAGTACGCGCCGCCCGATTCCTGGGGACGCCCGCAGGACTCTTTCCCGCGGATCGACCTGACGATCATCTATTCGATTCTCCCCGAGATCATGACCGGCAAGCAGACCCCGATGCCGTCGGCGCAGAAGCGCTGGACGCCGCGGCCGGCGTGAAGCGCGCGG
>DATIZW010000196.1:0-16580 GCA_035516875.1 Steroidobacteraceae bacterium | reverse complement strand
GACTTTCGCCGCGCGCTCTTCGGCTTCGATCACGGCGACCTCAAGCGCATGATCCTCGAAGACAAGCTCGATCAGACCGCGACCATCATCTTCGAGAAGATCGAGCGCAACGGCCCGGTGCGTCCCGCGGAGGTGAGCTTCACGCCACCCAGCGGGGTTGACGTCATCGGCACGCCGCGCAAGTGAGCGACCCGCTGCGACCGCTGGCCGACCGCATGCGGCCGCGCACGCTGAGCGAGTTCGTCGGGCAACATCACATTCTCGGCCCGGGCAAGCCGCTGTCGGCGAGCATCGAGGCGGGGCAGCTGCACTCGCTCATCCTGTGGGGGCCGCCGGGCACCGGCAAGACGACGCTCGCGCGCCTCATCGCGCAAGCCTCCAACGCGCACTTCATCGCCCTCTCGGCGGTGATGGCGGGCGTCAAGGACATCCGTGCCGCGGTCGAGACGGCGCGCGCGGCGCGCGCGCGCGAGGGGCGACCGACGCTGCTGTTTCTCGATGAAGTGCATCGCTTCAACAAGGCGCAGCAGGACACCTTCCTGCCGTATATCGAGGACGGCACGCTCACCTTCGTCGGCGCCACCACCGAGAATCCCTCCTTCGAGGTGATCAGCGCGCTGCTGTCGCGCGCGCGCGTGTATGTGCTGCGCCCGCTGTCGCTCGAGGATCTCACGACGCTACTGCGCACGGCGCTCACGGATGCCGAGCGCGGCTTGGGGAGCGAGCATCTCGAGACCGAGCCGGCCGCGCTCGACACGATCGCGCGGGCCGCGGACGGCGATGCGCGCCGTGCACTCAACATGCTCGAGCTGGCGGCGGGCCTTGCCGCAGCGGCCGGTGGCACGCGGCGCGTGACGCTCGCGCTGGCGCAGGAGGTGGCGAGCGGCACGCACCGCCGCTTCGACAAAGGCGGCGATCAGTTCTATGACCAGATCTCTGCACTGCACAAGGCGGTGCGCGGCTCGGATCCCGACGCCGCACTCTACTGGCTCTGCCGCATGCTCGATGGCGGCTGTGACCCGCTCTACCTCGCCCGGCGCGTCGCACGCATGGCGGTCGAGGACGTGGGGCTCGCCGATCCGCGCGCCTTTGCGCTCTGCCTCGATGCGTGGGAAGCCTATGAGCGCATGGGCACGCCCGAGGGTGAGCTGGCGATCGCCACCGCGGTGGTGTACCTCGCTTGCGCACCGAAGAGCAACGCGGTCTATGTGGCCATGAACGAGGCCGTGGCGGATGTCGGGGAGTTCGGCACGCTGGACGTGCCGCTGCGGCTGCGCAACGCACCGACGCGGCTGATGAAGAACCTCGGTTACGGCCGGGACTACCGCTACGCGCACGACGAGCCCGATGCGTTCGCCGCCGGCGAGCGCTATCTGCCGGACGAAATGCCGGATCGGCGATACTATCGGCCGGTGCCGCGCGGGCTCGAGGTGAAGATCGGCGAGGCGCTCGCGCGGCTGCGCTCGCGCACTGCCGCGAAGGGTTAAGACAGTGATCGATCCCAAGCTGTTGCGCACCGATCCGGACACCGTGGCACGCAACCTCGCACGCCGCGGCTTCGCGCTCGATGTGGCAGCGCTGCGGGCACTCGAGGAGAAGCGCAAGCCCTGGCAGGTGGAGGTCGACCGCCTGCGCGCCGAACGCAACGCCAACGCCAAGGCGGTCGGCGTGGCCAAGGCGCGGCGCGAGGACGTAACCACGCTCCTCGCCCGCGGCGAGGATCTCACCGCGCGGCTCGAGCGCGCCGAGGCCGAGCTCAACGGCGTGCACAGCGAGCTCGAGGCGTGGCAGCTCACGCTCCCCAACCTGCTGCACGAGTCGGTGCCGGACGGTCGCGATGAGAGCGCCAACGCCGAGGTGCGGCGCTGGGGTGAGCCGCGGCGCTTCGACTTCAAGGTACGCGATCACGTCGAGATCGGCGAGCGGCTCGGCGGTCTCGACTTCGAGACGGCGGCGCGCATCTCGGGAGCGCGCTTCGTCGTGATGCGCGCGCAGGTGGCGCGGCTGCACCGCGCGCTCACGCAGTTCATGCTCGATCTGCACACGCGCGAGCATGGCTACACCGAGGTCTACGTGCCGTACCTGGTGCGCCCGGAAGCGCTCATCGGCACCGGGCAGCTGCCGAAGTTCGAGCAGGATCTGTTCGCGGTGCGCAGCGAGCAATCGTTCTATCTGATTCCGACCGCCGAAGTGCCCGTGACCAACCTGGTACGCGGCGAGATCGTGGCGGCGGAGGCGCTGCCGCTGAAGTACGTTGCCCATACACCGTGCTTCCGCTCGGAGGCGGGCGCAGCCGGCAAGGACACGCGCGGCATGATCCGCAATCACCAGTTCGACAAGGTCGAGCTGGTGCAGCTGGTGCGGCCCGAGGATTCCTACGCGGCACTGGAGGAGCTCACGGCGCACGCCGAGAGCGTGCTGCAGCGGCTCGCCATTCCCTACCGCACGGTGACCCTGTGCGCCGGTGATGTCGGCTTCGGCAGCGCCAAGACCTACGACCTGGAGGCGTGGCTGCCTTCGCAGCAGCGCTATCGCGAGATCTCCTCCTGCAGCAACTTCGAGGCATTTCAGGCGCGGCGCATGCTGGCGCGCTGGCGCAACCCGCAGAGCGGCAAGCCGGAACCGCTGCACACCCTCAACGGCTCGGGACTGGCGGTGGGACGGACGCTCGTGGCGCTGCTCGAGAACTTCCAGAACGAGGACGGCTCGGTGAGCGTACCGGCGGTGCTGCAGCCATGGATGGGCGGCCTGACGCGGCTCAGCGCGTAGACTATCGATAATCGATAGTTCTATACTGCAGTGAAATGAAGCGCGCGCTGCGCTGGCCGCGCCCCACCGCGGGGCGCGATCCACTGTTCAACAGCTCCGTGGAAAAGGCACTCGCCATCCTCGAGGCCTTCAACGGCGGGCGCAGCCTGACGCTCGCCGCGCTCGCCGCGGGCGCGGGCATGACCACCAGCTCCGCGCAGCGCTGCACCCACACGCTGGTGCGTCTCGGCTACCTGAAGCGCAACGCGCTGCTGCGCCGCTGGATGCTGACGGCGCGCGCCCTGCGGCTCGCCGAAGCGTACCTCTCCGGTCACGCGTTGCTCGAGCAGGCCACGACCCATCTCATCGATCTCAACCAGGCGAGCGGCGAATCGGTCAGCCTGTCCGAGCCCGACGGCCTCGACATGGTGTTCATCGCACGCTTCCCGAGCCTCAAGCGCTTCTACATCCACATGCCCGTCGGCCGGCGGCTGCCGATGTACTGCACCGCCTCGGGGCGTGCGTATCTGTCGGCGCTGCCGCCGTCCGTGGCGCAGCGGCTGCTGCGCCGCGCGGAGCTCAAGTCGCTGACGCCGTTCACGCTCACCGACCCGCGGCAGATCGGCCGGCGCATCGAGGCGGCGCGCGAGGCCGGCTATGCCTGGTCGGACCAGGAGTGCTACCGCGGCGATCTCACCATTGCCGCACCGGTACTGGGCGATGACGGCGAGCCGCTCGCCGCCGTCAACATCTCCGCGCCCACGAGCCGCTGGACGCTCGCCGAAATGCGGTCGAAGCTGGCGCCGCTGCTGCTGCAGACGGCGCGTGCGGCCTCGATCGGTCACGCACCGCGGCTGCACAACCGCTGAGGAAGCGAAGGTATGCCGGAACTCAGCCGCTCGCTCAAGTCGCGCCACATCACCATGATCTCGATCGGTGGCATGATCGGCGCCGGACTGTTCGTCAGCAGCAGCGCCGCGATCGTCGCCACCGGGCCGGCGATCGTCCTGAGCTATCTGATCACCGGCACGCTGGTGCTGCTGGTGATGCGTATGCTGGGCGAGATGGCGGTGACGCTGCCGCAGGTGCGCTCGTTCACCGAGTTCGCGCGCGCGGGCCTCGGCGGCTGCGGCGGCTTCGTCGCTGGCTGGCTGTACTGGTACTTCTGGATGATTGTGGTGCCGGTAGAGGCGATCGCCGGCGCCAACATCCTGCATGGCTGGCTGGGGCTGCCGCCACTGGTGCTCGGCGTGGCGCTCATGGCGGTGATGACCGTGGTGAACCTGATGTCGGCTCGCTCCTATGGCGAATTCGAATTCTGGTTCGCCTCCATCAAGGTAGCCGCGATCGTGGTCTTCATCGCGCTCGCCGCGGCATACGCCTTCGGGCTCACTTCTCCGGGGGGTAACACCTTCGGTAACCTGAGCGCCTTCGGGGGCTTCGCCCCCAAGGGGGCGATCGCGGTGCTTTCCGGTGCAGTGACGGTGTACTTCTCGCTCACCGGGGCGGAGATCACCACGATCGCCGCCGCCGAGTCGCGCGAGGGCGCCCGCGCCGTGGCGCGCCTCGGCACCACGGTGCTGGTGCGCATCCTCACCTTCTACGCCGGTTCGGTGCTGCTTATCGTCGCCGTGGTGCCGTGGGTGCAGGTGCGCGCGGGCGAGTCGCCGTTTACCCTGGCGCTCACGGTGATGCACTTCCGTTGGGCGAGCCTCGCCATGAGCGTCATCATTCTCACCGCGGTGCTGTCGTGCCTGAACTCCGCCTTCTACGTGTGCTCGCGCGTGCTGTTCGTACTCGCCGAGCATGGTGACGCCCCGGCGTACCTGGTGCAGCTCAACGCGCGGCGCGTGCCGACACGCTCGGTGTGGATGGGAAGCCTCGCCGGGGTGCTCGGTATCTTCGCCGCGACCGCGCACTCGCAGAAAGTGTTTGCCTTCCTGGTGAACGCCTCAGGGGCACTGATGGTGTTCGTCTACATGATGATCGTGATGGCGCACCTGCGGCTGCGGCGCGCGCGCGAGGCGAGCGGCGCACCGCCGCCGGCGCTGACGATGTGGCTGTTCCCGTGGGCGGATTATCTGGCACTCGGCGGCATGGCTTCCGTGCTGATCGCCATGGCGGTGACGCCGGAGATGCAGCGGGACTTCCGGGCGAGCGTGCTGTCGCTCGCGGTCGCAGTGGCGGCGTACGTCGTCGTGGAGGCGCGGCGCAGGGCCGGTGCGGCGCGTGCGGCACCGGCGGCCGCGCAGGGAGAGCACCCGTGACAGCACCGTCGGTCACGCGGCGGCAATTCGTCCTGGCATCGGCCGCTGCGGCCGGGGCGCTGGTGATCGGCGTGACGCTCGAGCGGCTGCGCGGCCGCAAGAGCGCCGCCGCGCGCTCCGGTGTCCTCAATGCGTACGTGCGCATTGCCCCACGGGGGCCGATCACGCTCGTCATGCCGAAGGTCGAGATGGGGCAGGGCACGTACACCTCGCTCCCGATGCTGATCGCCGAGGAGCTCGAGGTGGACCTCAAGGACGTCACCGTGGAGGCGGCGCCGCCCGATCCCGCAGTCTATGGCTTTCCGGTCGACCCGACCGAGCCGGAAGGGATCACGCGCGACCAGTCGACCGGGACCTCGCTCTCGATCATCCAGTGCTGGACGCCGCTGCGGCAGGCGGGTGCCACGGCGCGGCTGATGCTGCTGCAGGCGGCGGCGAAGCACTGGCAGGTGAGCATCGACAGCTGTCGCGCACAGCGCGGCGAAGTCATTCACCCGGCTACCGGACGTCGCTTGACCTACGGCGCACTTGCGAGCGCCGCCGCGGCGCTGCCGGTGCCACCGCCACCGCCGCTCAAGGAGCCGAAGGACTTCCGTCTCATCGGTCGGGCAACGCCCCGGCGCGATACACCTGCGAAAGTGAACGGCACTGCCGTGTTCGGTATCGACGCGCGGCCGCCGCGCGCGCAGGTGGCGGTGATCGCACTGGCGCCGGTCGAGGGCGGCAGCATTGCCGAGCCGCTCGCGACCGACGCCGCGCTCGCGGTGCAAGGCGTCACGCAGGTGGTGAACGAAGGCGATGCGATCGCCGTGGTGGCGGACAACACCTGGGCGGCGATGAAGGGCATGAAAGCGCTCAAGCCGCGGTGGAACGCCGGTGCCCACGCCGCCGTGCAGCAGGCGGCGATCGTCGCCGCGCTCGAGGCGGCGGTGCACGAGGGCGGCGTGGTGGCACTCAGCAAGGGCAAGCCCACCGCGCCCGTCGCCAATGCGGTCACGCACGTCGAGGCGCTTTACCACCAGCCCTTTCTCGCCCATGCGACGCTCGAGCCGATGAACTGCACCGTCGACTGGCGCAAGAACGATTGCGAGATCTGGGTGGGCACGCAGGCGCCGGATCGCGCGGTCGCCAAGCTCGCACCCCTCGGCCTGCGACCCGAGCAGATCAAGCTGCACAACCATCTCATCGGCGGCGGCTTCGGGCGGCGCCTGGAGGTCGATGGCATCGTGCTCGCGGCGCGTATCGCGCGGCACGTGCAGGGACCGGTGCGGGTGCTCTGGCCGCGCGAGGAGGACATCCAGCACGACCGCTACCGCCCCTACTACGTCGACCGGCTGTCGGCCTCACTCGATGCGCGCGGCCAGCCGCTCGCCTGGCGTCACACCATCGCCGGCGCGGGATTGTGGGCGCTCTACTACGGCGAGGAGACCGTGCAGAAGGGCGTGGACTATGACGCGGTCACCTGCGCTGCGGACCTGGCATACCCGCTGGAGAACCTGGAGGTGCGCTACGTGCGTCGCGACCCGCCCGGTGTGCCTACCGGCTGGTGGCGCGGCGTGGGTCCGACGCGCAGCATATTTGCCGTCGAGAGTTTCATCGATGAGCTGGCGCTCGCCGCGCAGCAGGATCCGGTGCGCTACCGCCGCGCCCTGCTCAAGGACCCGCGCATGCGCCGCGTGCTCGATCTTGCGGCCGACCGCGCCGGCTGGGGCATGGCGCTGACGGGTGGCAGCGGGCGCGGAGTGTCGATCCAGAATGCCTTCGGCAGCTATCTCGCCGTGGTGGTGGAGGTGAGCGTCAACCCGCAAAGCCAGGTGCGGGTCGAGCGGGTGGTGTGCGCCATGGATTGCGGCCAGGTGGTCAATCCCGACGGGGTGCGCGCCCAGCTCGAGGGCGGCGTGACCTTCGGTCTCAGTGCGGCGCTCGGCAACGAGATCACCATCGCCAACGGGCGAGTGAAGCAAAGCAACTTCAACGACTTTCCCTCGCTGCGCATCGCGGAGGCACCCCGCGTGGAGCCGCACCTGGTGGCGAGCGGCGAGGCGCCGGGCGGTGTCGGCGAGACCGGCACCGCCTGTGTCGCGGCGGCATTGTGCAATGCGATCTACGCGGCCAGCGGCCGGCGTGTACGCACGCTTCCGGTGAGCCGCGGGCTACGTGCTTGAGCCCGAGCTCAAGTTATGAATAAAGTGCGGCCGGGGGGGAGTGGCTCGGTCATCGATAAGAACTGATGGGGAGGCTCTATGCGTGAGCTGAGAAGGTTTCCCGCCGGCGCGCGGCGTGCGGCGGTCGTGGGGTTCGTGTTGTTCGCCGCTTTCGCGAGCGTCGGCCGGGCGCAGCAGCAGGAGCAGGCTCCGGCATCCGAAACGAGCGCACCAGGCTTGCAGGAAGTCATCGTCACTGCGACGCGACACGAGGAGAGTCTCTCCAAGGTACCGATCAGCGTGATGGCGCTCACCCAGGAGAATCTCGATGACCGCGGCATCAAGGACTTCTCGGAGATCGCCCGCTTCACCCCCGGGGTGAACTTCGACACCTCCGGAACCAACAACATCTCGATCCGCGGCATTGCCGGCACCGGCGGCGCCGGGACGACCGGAATCTACATCGACGAAACACCGATTCAGATGCGCGCACTGGCCTTCAATCCCGATGAGGCATTGCCGAAATCCTTCGACATCGACCGCGTAGAGGTTCTGCGGGGTCCGCAGGGCACCCTGTTCGGCGCCGGCTCCGAGGGCGGCACCGTCCGCTACATCACCACGCAGCCGAGTGTGAACCGCACCACCGTCTACGCACGCGCAGAAGCCGCGACCACCGACAACGGGGCACCGAGCTACGAGGCTGGCTTCGCCGTCGGCGGGCCGCTGGTCGAGGGCACGCTCGGCGCGCGAATCTCGCTCTGGTATCGCCGCGATGGCGGCTGGGTCGATGACATCAACCCGGTGACGCTCGCACCCGTACAGAGCAATGCCAACTACGTCGACAACTATCTCGCGCGGCTGGCGTTCCTGTGGACGCCGAGCGACCACTGGTCGTTCACACCCGCGATCTACTACCAGGATTCGAAGCGCAACGACATCAGCAACTTCTGGCCGCTGTACTCCGATCCGAGCGCGGGCAAGTTCGTCAACGCCGATCCCACGCAGCGGCGGGTGCCGGACAAGTTCTATCTCGCCTCGCTCAAGATCCAGGGTGATCTGGGAGCAGTCCAGTTCATTTCGAACACTTCCTACTACGATCGCACCAACCAGGACGGCTACGAGGGCACGCTGTACAACCTCGGGTTCTACCAGATCTATGCATACCCGCCGGCGTCGTCCCCGCTCCCGCCATCGCCGTCGATGCCGCCGTACCCGGGCGCCATCCCCGGCCCGGCGACCTACCCCCTGGTCGACGGCAACGGCATTCACCTGCCGCCGGGCGCCACCAACTACACCTCGCCGTCAACGGTCGACAACGGGCAGATCAACATCAGCCAGGAGTTCCGCCTGCAGTCGAGCGATTCGAATGCGAGGCTCGTGTGGACCACGGGACTGTTCTTCAGCGAGAACCGCCAGAGCTATCTCGAGCAGATACACGATCCGCTGCTCAGCGAGTTGCAGAACGCGCTGATCGGCGACCCGAACATCGCGGACGTCTTCGGCGTCGGTTACGTACCGGAGTTCCCCAACGATTCCTACTTCCTGCAGACCCACGCCAAGGATGAGCAGTACGCCATCTTCGGCGAAGCCACCTATGGCATCACCGAGAAGCTCAAATTCACGGCCGGTGCGCGCTTCTCGAAGAACAAGTATTCATTCGACACGTACACGGGTGGGCCGCAGCTGTATGCAGCGCCGACCACCGGCTCGGGCAACAACTCGGAGAACTCCTTCACGCCGAAGCTCAGCCTTCAGTATCAGGCCGACCCCAACAACATGTTTTACGGCACGTACGCCAAGGGCTTCCGCCCCGGCGGCGCCAACAACCCGCTGCCGTATGCGGCCTGCGCCACCGATTTCCAGAACTTCGGCATCTCGAATGCGCCGACGACCTATAACTCCGACACCGTGGATAGCTACGAGATCGGCGCCAAGAACAACATCAACAACCGCATCCGGATCGCGAGCAGCATCTACTACATCAAGTGGAACAACATCCAGCAGGTGGTCGTGCCGCCGATCTGTGAGATCTCCTTCATCTCCAACCTCGGTCGCGCGGTCTCCAAGGGCATCGACCTCGAGTTGCAGGCGTCCCTTACCGATGCCCTGTTACTCGATCTGGCGGCGGGCTATAACTCGGCGCGTTACACGCAGGACTCGAAGCTGAGCAGCGCCGAGAGCTCACCGATCGTCGCCAACGGCGATGCCATCGTGGGGCAGACCAGCGAGTCCGGTTACGGTCAGGCGACCACGCCGGTGACGGTAGCAGCGGGACTGGAGTATCGCTTCAACCTGCTCAGCCACGAGAGCTTCCTGCGCGTCGACTACACCTACGAGGGGCGCGCCAAGTGGCCGACAGCGGCGCAGGACCCGAGCACGCTGCAGTACGACCCGAATAACTACGTTCTCGCAGGAACCACGTTCACCACCTTGCGTGGCGGCATGCAGTTCGGATCGCTGTCGCTCTCGGCGTTCTGCGACAACCTGACCAATACCCACGCGATAACCGCCTACAATTGGAGCATCAATCCGAACTACTCCTTCACGCCAGCGGCGGACTACAGCCGCCTCGAGCGCCAGTACACCTTCAGGCCGCGTACCATCGGGATTACGGCCATTTACCACTACTGAAGGCGGGACTGAGAGGGCCTGCGTGACTGCCCCCGGGGCGGGAGGTCGCGTGCCTCCACGCGGGCCGCCGCTGGAGCGCTAGTAGGCGGCGGCGGGCGCGGGGCCGCTCGCGGCGAGCTGGCGCACCACCTCGCGGCGCGTCGCCTTGACGTCGGCGAGCGGTATGTGACGCGTGCGTGCGACCTCTTCGGCGGTGAACGGTGTGGGCGGCGGCTGCTGGGGCGTGCCATAGCGCTCGGCCAGCCAGTTGAGCACGGCGGCGAGCTGCGCATCGGGGAGTGCGGAGTTCGCCGCGCCCGGTACGCGCAGCACGTAGTTGCGTCCCTCGGCGGTACGCATGAACAGGCTCACCGCTCCGGCGAGCGGCGGGATCTTGCCCGGTACCCCCTGTGCCTCTGCGCCGTGGCAGCCCATGCAGAAGAGCATGTAGTCCTGCGCGGGGCTGGCGCCGGCGCCCCGGCCGAGCGTCACCGCGATTGCCACCGCGGCCACGAGCGCTGCGGGACGCCTCATCGCCTCAGGGCCCGGGCGGGGCGAGCTGCTTGCGATGCTCGCGCACCGCGGCGGCGTCGATCGGCCGAGCGCGCTCGGCGCCGATCTCGCCCGCGGCGAGGGGCTTTACGCCCGCGGCCGCGTGATCCAGATCGAACACCACGAAGTTGAGCAGGGCCGCAAGCGTGGCGTCGTCGAGCTGCGCGAACGCCGGCATCTGCGAGTTGAAGTGCGCTCCGCCAACGCTGACGTCGCCGAACATCCCATAAAGCAGCGTCATCGCGAGCTGCCGCCGTCCCTCGGCGCTCGCGGCGTAGCGGGCCGGATACGCGAGGAGCGGCGGGGCGAGCGAGGGGATGCCGGCGCCGCCGGCACCGTGGCAGACGGCGCAGTTGCTCTGGAAGGCGGCGCCACCCTGGGGATATGCCGGGGCGGGGGCGTCGGCGGCGCGCGCGCCGTGCAGCTCCGTCCCCATGAGGCCCGCGAGCGCCGCTGCCGCGAGCGTGGGCGCGGCCCTGCTGCCCGCCACGCCCGCGTCCCGGCTGGGTCTCATTTCTCTGCAACTCCGAGAATCACGGAAACGGTGCAGTGATAGTTCGCGTTGGCGTTCGCCATGCACCAGTTCAAGTCATTGTTGCGCGAGGGGCGGTAGATGGGCTTCTCCCGTTCGTTGCGCATGCAGTCGCAGGTCCCGCAGCTGGTCTTCCCGCAGCAGTCGTTGTACGACACCATGTAGTCACGGCCGTCGGCGGGGTTGTGACAGGTTCCGACCCACGAGATCGGCGACGGTGTCGTGCCCGGGGGACATGAGCTCGAGGTGCCGCCGCAGCAGCCACAGAGGAAGCCGTCGATGGCACAGTGCTTCCAATACTGGCAGCTGTCGGAACCGACGGTTGCCGGGGCCGACTGCGCGGCACGCGCACCGTGGCTGCGATCGAAGGGCAGCAGCGGCAGCAGCGCCGCGCCGGTGAGCAACTGCCCGAGCGACGCCAGGAGGCTGCGCCGCGAAGTCCGTCGTGCCAGTGAGCGCGTGGAGCATTCGAACAGCTGGTCGAGGGTGCGCATCATGGAGACCGTGTTGTCAGGGATTCAGCAGCATCCAGGGTGTCTGACCGAGATGCTTCTCGACGTGCCGCAGATGACCGCTGAGGGCATCGAGCACTGCAAGGTCGGCCGTCTCGGTGGCGGCGAACACGATGGGCGCGGTGTCCTGCGACACCTGCACCGCGATGACCCGCGACAGCCCCTGCGTCTTGAGCGGCCAACGCGCCAGGCGCCGGTGGGAGGCGAGGTCGAACACCCACAGCTCCGTGCCGCCGTCCTTGTGCGTGCCTTCACCGCCCTGGTGCATCGGCACGTAGAGTCGCCCGAGGGCGCGGTGAATCGCGCCGACCTGTATCGCGCCCGGCCGCCACTGACCCTTCTCGGCGGCGCTCACCAGCGACCACGGTGCGGCGAATGCCGGCTGCGCACCGCTGAAGTCGATCTCGTGGACCTCGCCGAGGAAAGAGAGGAACGCGTAGCCATGCGTGGTCGGAATACCCTGGACAAACACCGGATCCTTGTCGGCATCAAAGAACGGCTCGGACATGGCGCGCGAGGCCTCATGTCCCTGCGCGTCGAGCGTTACCGTCAGCAGCCGGCCGCTCTCGCAGACGGAGGAAACGCGATTCGGTCCCGAGGGAATCACCAGTACACAGCCGGCGGTGTCGATCTCGCCGAGCACCGTGCCGCGTGCGGGGTCGAGGACGCCGAAGGAGGCCGCGGGAGTGAGATAGGCGGCGTAGAGAAAGTGCTGATCGGCGCTGTAGGCGATGTTGAACAGGCTCGGCCCGGTCATCGCCCGCTTCGCGGGCAGCACGATCTCGTGGGTGACGGTCAGGGTGCGGTTGTCGGTGAACTCGACTACATCGGTGCGGGCACCACGGCTGCCACGCGCAAAGTAGCTGCTCGCGACCACCGTGTTCGCCCCATCGGGAGACACGTTGACGCTCGCGTAGAAGCCGGCGTCGATCTGCCCGAGACGCCGGTAGCTGTCGCCGTCGAACAGGTGCACGCGCGAGTCGATTTCGTTGTCGAAGACGTCGTCGTACACGTACACCCAGTGCGGGGTGCGCGGCGGCAGCTGCTCGACGTGAAGGTGCTCGGCCGGCAGCGGCGGCGACACGGCGAGCACGGACGCCGCAAGCCACGGGCACAGCAGTGCCGCCGATACTACATAAGGAGCCCGCATCGCCTCCCCCGTGCGGCCGCACTGCCTGTTGCAACACCCCGGTCGGTGCGCCGGCCGGGGGGGCGGCCGCCGGGAAGTCTGGCATAACGTCACAGGCGGCGAAAGATGCCACGTGGAGCATAATAGACACAGGCAGCGCGGGCACACCGGCGCAACGTGGTCCCGCAATTGCCGATATAACGATAGCAACTAATCGATTATCGATAGACCAAATGACCGCCGCCGTTCCGCTGCAATCGTTGTGGGCCGTGACGGCCCCGGCCGGCCCGGTGTGCAGCACGCTGAGCGGCACGCAGCGGGCCCAGGCCGCAGTCATCGGCGCCGGCTACACCGGACTCTCGGCCGCACTGCATCTTGCCGAGGCCGGCCGCGACGTCGTGGTGCTCGAGGCCGCCGAGATCGGCGAGCGCGCCAGCGGGCTCAACGGCGGGCAGGTCATCCCCGGCGTCAAAGTCGATCCCGACAACCTGGAGGCGATCCTCGGCCCGTACGTCGGCGGACGGCTGGTGTCGACGGCCGCCGCCGGACCCGACCTGGTGTTTGATCTCATCGCGCGTCACGGGATCGAGTGCGAGGCGACGCGCACCGGCTGGATCCAGCCGGCCACCTCCGAGCTCGCCCTGGCACAGCTCGCGCGGCGCGCCGAGCAGTGGTGGCGACGCGGTGCGCCGCTCGACCTGCTGTCCCGCCGCGAGGTGCTGCAGCTCACCGGTTCGGCCCGCTACTGCGGCGGGCTGCTCGACCGCCGCGGCGGCACCGTGCAACCACTCGCCTACGTACGCGGACTCGCGCACGCGCTGCTGCGCGCCGGCGGGCGCATTTACATCCGCACGCCGGCGCTGCGCCTGGGACGGCTGGGGGGCGCGTGGAGCATCGAGACGCCCGAGGGCGGGGTGAACACCCCGCAGGTCATCATCGCGACCGATGCCTATACCGGCACGCTCAACGACAATCTGCGCCGTACCGTGGTACCGGTGCCATCCTTCCAGGTCGCGACCGCGCCGATTCCGCCACCGTTGCGCAGTACCATCCTGCCCGAGGGGCAGGCGGCCTCCGACACCTGGCACCTGTTGCGGTATTTTCGACTCGAAGCGGGCGGGCGGCTGGTGCTCGGCACGCGCGGCACGTTTGCGCCGCCGACGCAGCACAGCATCCAGTATCACTACCGGGCCGTGCACGAGATCTATCCGCAGCTCAGGGGGCTCGCATTCGAGTACCACTGGGGTGGTCTGGTCGCGATGACGCGCGATCATCTGCCGCACCTGCACGAGCTGGCGCCCGGCCTGCTCGCCGGGCTCGGTTATAACGGGCGCGGCGTGGCGATGGCGACCATGATGGGCAGACTACTGGCCCGGCGCGCGCTCGGCGCGCCGGTGGTCGAGCTCGGTTTTCCGGTGACGCCGGTGCTGCCGGTACCGTTCCATGGCCTGAGTAACGTCGGGGCGCGCGCCGCCATCCAGTACCTGCGCTGCGTCGACGGTCTGGCGCGGCTGCGCCAGCGAGTGAGCACCCGCGTGCCCTTCAGGGCATGACGGCATGAACGCGACCACCGTCGGGCTGCTCGCCGCCATCGCGCTGGTGAACGTGGCCTTCGTCGTCGGCTGGGTATGGGCCGTCCGCCGCCATCACCTGCACGGCCGTCCCGATCCCGTGGACATCGGCATCGGCTCCCTGACCTGTTTCCTCGACGCGCTCGGCATCGGTTCGTTTGCGCCCACCACCGCACTGTTCAAGTTCCGCGGCAAGCCTGCCGATGAGCTGATTCCCGGGACGCTGAATGTCGGGCTCAACCTGACGGCCTTCCTCGAATCGATGCTGTTCATCTCCGCCGTCCCGGTGCAGCCGGCGTTGCTCGCCTGCATGCTCGCTACCGCCGCCGGGGGCGCGTGGCTTGGCGCGGGAGTGGTGAGTCGACTGCCGCGCCGTTCCATCCAGCTCTTCATGGGAGCGGCACTGCTGATCGCGGCGCTGTTCTTCGCCATGCGCAATCTCGGTGTCTTCCCGCCGGGCGGCGCGGCGCTCGGGCTTGGCGGCTGGCGATTCCTGCTCGCCGTGTCAGTGAGCTTCGTGCTCGGTGCGCTGATGTGCATCGGCATCGGCAACTATGCGCCACTCATGATCCTGTTGGCATTGCTCGGGATGCACCCGCTTGCCGCCTTCCCCATCATGATGGGCAGCGACGGCATCCTGCAGCCCGTCGCGAGCCTCGGGTTCTTCCGCTCGGGACGCTTCGCGCACGTGCCCGCAATGGGGCTGAGCATCGGTGGTATCGCCGGTGTGTTGGTGGCTTTCTTCATCGTCAAGTCGCTGCCGCTGACGATGATGCGCTGGGGAGTGACACTCGTGGTTTGCTACGCGGCACTGTCGATGCTGCACTCGGCGCACGCGGAAAGGCTCCGCGCGGCGGTACCGGGCGTGGCAGTCGAGTAACCTGGCCCGCGGCACCGCCGCGGCGCCGGTCAGCTGATGGCCCAGCCCATGCGCGTGGCGATGAAGTAGCTGTGGCGGCCGGATGCTGCGGTGGCGGGATGCACCAGTTTCTGCCCGGCGTGCGCCGCGGCACGTGCATGCGGACACCCCGGCAACTCGGCCGCGCCCGCCGGCGGCGCCGCACTCACCACTGAGCCAATTGCCAGTGCCAGCATCAGGCTGATCAGTACTGATCCCACGGCCCAGGTCATCAGCTTCATACGCGTCTCCCCGGAGCGCTGCCCCGCGCATATGAAACGCCTGCAGCTACGGCCACGTCAGCCCGGGTGGCGTCGGGTCCATCCTCGCCGTCAACGCGTTCGTCCCCGCACAAGGTTACAATAATGCGACACCCTGGAAGGGAACGGAGGGTGCACGTGGCGAAGCTGCACGAGGTCGAGATACATCGACTGCGGCCGAGGCAGCAGGCGGCGCACCTGCCCGGATACCAGGGACCGGGTTGAGCGTGCGTTAGCCCCACAGGCGCGGGGCACCAATGATCAGACTCGCTCCGTCGGCCGGAGTGTGAGCTGCATCAACTGCAGCGTTCCCAAAGCGTGCGCCTGCACACAGAAGATTTGTCATAACTGCGCAGACTTTCCCCGCAGGGCTGGAGAGCGCCCTGACGCAGGAGAGGTTGTAGTTATGAGAGCGGTTCCGCATCTGTGGCAGCGCTACCCGGCAACCGCACGGGTGGTGGCGGTGACGCTGTTGGCCGTGCCTGCCATCGTGGTCGGGACGGTGCTTTTCCGCGGCGACTACGACCCGTGGATCATCGTCGCCGTGGTTGTGGTGTTCGCGTTCACCGCGCGCTGGATTCTGGAACGCGCCGGGCGCAAGGGCTGAAGAGCTCCAACACGGGTAGGGTGCACAGGTGAGGCTCACTCAGTTCCGCGTCTACAACTACCGCAGCATCCATGACTCCGGCCCGATCCAGACCAACCGTATAACGGCGTTCGTCGGGCAGAACGAGTCTGGCAAGAGCAACCTCTTCGAGGCGCTCTATCGCGTCAATCCGTTCGATCAGCAGGCCAGCTATGACATCGAGGAGGACTGGCCGGTCGATCTCTGGGCGGACAAGGATCCGAAGGCCACGGTCTGCGAGGCGCAATTCGCGCTCGAGGAGGCGGAAATCGCCGCGCTGTTCGCCGCGGCCGCGGTGCCCGCGGATCCCGCTGCGCCCCCGCAGGTTCGCCCGGCGGCGCTGACGTTGCACGCGCGCAGCCAGTACAGCAGCGCGACGTCCTACTTCGTGGACGACGCCTTTGCCCTGGCGCTCGAAGCGCAGAAGGTCGCCGACTGGGCGAGGGTCAATGTGCCGAAGTTCGTCTATATCCAGGACTACCAGATGTCCGGGAGTCAGATGGAGCTGAATACGCTGCTGCAGCGTAAGAATGCCGCTTCCTGGGATCAGCTGAGCGTCGATGAGCAGACGATGCTGATCATCCTCGATCTGGCGCACATCAATCTCGACGAGTTCCTCTCCAAGGGCGACACGCCCGCAGGGCGAACGGCGCGCTCATTCGACAAGCGCTCGGCGTCCGCCTACCTCACCAGGCAGTTTCAGAACCTGTGGCGGCAGAAGAACGTGCGCTT
>DATIZW010000195.1:0-9962 GCA_035516875.1 Steroidobacteraceae bacterium | reverse complement strand
TGCCAAGCGCGGAAAGCCTCGCCGCTGCAGCATATGTAGCCTCTGCAGCAGCGCAGTGCGTCAGTTCACAATAACGAGAGGCTGCGTCTTTGTGCCGCGACGGCGGATCTCAAACTCTGAAACACCACTCGCTTTCGTAGCAGCCTGCCGTCGCGCTTTGCTCCAGCATGCACCGCGGCGCGGCACCGCGCGCCCCAGGCACAGATCCCGAGCCCTCGGTGGCAGGCGTGAGAGCGTACCTGTCGGCGCGCACGAGGCCCGGGTGCAGCGTGCGGCAACGCCGCTATGCGAACGGCCGCTGCGCAGCTGCACCAGTGGGGTGCAGAACGACAGCGCTTTGCAATCAGTCACTTAAGCTACGCCCGGCGGCGCCGGCCGGGGAGCGTGCGATGACAGTGGCGCAACGGCAGCTTCGAGTGAACAATCCCCTGCTGTGACCGTCTTAACGTAATGGCTGCTCCAGGATCTGATGGCCGTCACTCATTGTGCGAGAGGTTGGGACTAGGTTAAGAATTACGTTGGCGACGCCGGCATCGCCAACGTCCGGATTGAGATCCATGAGCTCAACGGGAGGGAAGGACGATGCGATCGACCGCTGCTGACCCGAGTGCCAACGGCAGCCCTGCCAATTTCATCGAAACGCTGAGCTCCTTCAGCCGTCTACACCGCGCGCAGCGCTGGGAAGGCACCTTCGGTGACTTTCTGTCGCAGGTGCTGCCCGCCAATGCGAGCGCGCTGGCGCGCACCAGTCACGAGTACGTCTGGGACATGCTGCGCTGGCATGGCCGCGCCGGACAGCCGGATGCGTCGGAGAACGCGCGCGGGCGCGAGCTGTTCAAGCGCGAGCTGTTCGGCATCGACGAGCCGCTCTCGCGCGTGGTCGATTACTTCAAGGCTGCGGCTGCCGGTTCCGACGTCGGCCGCCGGCTGCTGCTGCTGTTAGGCCCGCCATCGGGCGGCAAGTCGACACTCGCTATTCTGCTCAAGCGCGGATTGGAGGAGTACAGCCGCACCGACGAGGGCGCGCTGTACGCCATCCGCGGCTCGCCGCTGCGTGAGAATCCGTTGAATCTCATTCCTGCGAGCCTGCGCGCCGAGTTCCGCGACCGCTACGGCGTGCACGTCATGGGCGAGCTGTCACCGTGGGCACGCGACTTCGTCGAGCGCGAATTCGAGGGCGATTTCGTGCGTGTGCCGGTGGAGCGCATATTCCTCGCCGAGGCCTCCCGCGTCGGCATCGGTACCTACGCCCCACACGATCCCACCACCGCGGACATCGCCGACTTGGTCGGCTCGGTCGATCTTGCCAAGGTCGCGCAGATCGGCGACGAAGGCGACCCGCGCGCCTGGTCGTGGTCGGGGGCAGTCTACGCCGCGAGCCGCGGTGTGCTGGAGATGATCGAGATCCTCAAGGTCAAGCGCGAGTTCCTCTATCTGCTGCTCACGCTGACGCAGGAAAAGAACGTCAAGGTGTCGCGCTTCCCGCTGATACACCTCGATGAGACGATCCTTGCGCACACCAACCTCGCCGAGTTCCATAAGTTCCTCCAGGAGAAGGAGAACGAGGCGCTGCTCGATCGCATGGTGATCATCAAGATTCCCTATTCGCTCTCTTACCGTGACGAGTCGCGCATCTACCAGAAGCTGGTGTCGGGCGCGCCCGCCTTCCGCAACGTGCACCTCGATCCGCACGTGCTGAATCTCGCCGCGGTGTTCGCCATCCTCACGCGGCTCGCCAAGCCCGAGCGCGAGGGGCTCGACCTGCCGAAGAAGCTGCGATTGTATGCCGGCGAGGCCGTCGAGGGCGTGCCGGAAACCGAAGCCACGCGACTGCGTGCGGAAGTCCCGGACGAGGGCATGACGGGGGTGAGCCCGCGCTTCGTGATCAATGCGATCTCCAACGCCATCACCCGCGGTAACACCCACAGCCTGACCAGCATGGAGCTGCTGCTGGCGCTGAAGGACGGCATCGAGAGCGATGCGCGCATGGATGTCAAGCAGAAGAAGGCGTGGATCGACCATCTGGTGACCGCGCGCAAGGAGTTCTATAACCGCTGGGTGAAAGAGGACGTGCACCGCGCCATGTTCGCCTCCTTCGAGGAAGAGGCGCAGCAGCTGCTCGAGAAGTACCTGGATGAGGTCGAGGCTTCGCTCGATCACCGCCAGGTCACCGATCCGATTACCGGCGAGAGTCGGGCCGCCGACGAGCGCTTCCTGCGCTCGGTGGAGGAGAAGATCAAGGTGTCCGATTCCGGTAAGCTCTCGTTCCGCCAGGAAGTGGTCCGCAAGGCCATGGTGGCCTTCAAGGCGGGGGAGAAGTTCAAGCTCGCGAGCCACGCGCGTATGCGCGAGGCGATCGAGCAGTATCTGTTCGAGGAGCGTCGCGACGTGCTGCGCCTGGTGACTTCGACCGCGCGCCCCGACGAGGATGCGCGGCAGAAGATCTCGGTCGTGCAGCAGCGGCTCGTGAACGAGTATGGCTACGACGAGCACTCCGCCAAGGAGGCGCTCAGCTATGTCACCACGCTGCTCGCGCAGGAGTAGCGGCGCGCGCGAAAAAGGAGTACCAGTAGCACGTGAGCGACGGGCCAAGCAGGAGCGGCGACAAATCCGGCGCCGCGAAATGGTACGAACTGTTCTCGCGCGGTGCGCGTGACTGGCTGCGCCACGACGAGAAGGTGCGCGAAGCGGTGCGTGCCAATCTCCCCGAGGTCATCGCCGGCGGCGAGGTGATCAACGACGGCGCCCGCACGGTGCGGGTACCGGTGCGCATGCTCGAGCACTACCATTTCCGCCTGCGTCGCCCCGAGGAGCAGCAGGGCGCCGGCCAGGGCAAGGCTAAGCCGGGAGACGTGTTCTCCGATCCCAGCCGCCAGCAGGGCCCGGGCGAGAAGGGCGCCGGCGGCCGCGACGAGGGCGAGGTACAGCTGCTGCTCGAGTTCAAGGTCGACGACATCGTCGACTGGTTGTGGGAAGAGATGCAGCTGCCGAACCTCAAGGCACGTGTCGGCCCATCGGAGGAGTCCGAGTGGGTACGCGAGGGCTGGGATCGTCGTGGTGCGCGCTCGCGCCTCGATCGCCGCCGCTCCTTCAAGGAGCTGGTGAAGCGGCGCGGCGCCCCGGGTGCCACGCCCACCTTCACCGACGAGGATCTGCGCTTCCGGCAGCTGGCACGCCGGCGTCAGCCGGCGGTGCACGCGGTGGTGTTCTTCATGCTCGATGTCTCGGGCAGCATGTCGGACCGCGACCGCAAGCTCGCCAAAACCTTCTTCTTCTGGGTGGTGCAGGGGCTGCGGCGCGAGTACCGCTCGCTCGAGACCGTGTTCGTCGCCCACACCACCGAAGCTTGGGAATTCAACGAGCCTGACTTCTTCCAGGTCACCGGCACCGGCGGCACGGTCGCCTCCACCGGGCTGCTGAAGGTGCGCGAGATCATCGACGCGCGCTACAACCCGGGGCGCTGCAACATCTATCTCTTCTATGCCTCCGACGGCGACAACTCCGTGAGCGACGCGCCGGACGCGCGCGCCGCGCTCGGCGCCATTGCGGCGGATGCCTGCTTTACCGGCTACGTCGAGGTGTCCTCGGGACTCTCACGGCAGCTCGCCACCGAAACCGGTAAGCTGTTTGCCGAGCTGACGAGCGCCGGCTGCGCAGCCGGCAGCTACGCGCTCAACGACTTCGACGACGTCTGGGGCGCGGTGCGGCATTTCTTCACCGCCGAGAGCCAGGCGCCCGATCCGGCGCGTGCCCCGGCGAGCGCCCCACCCGCCGGCAGCCCATGAGCGAGGACTGGCAGAGCTACGTGCGGCGCATCGAGGAGCTCGCCGCGCGCTCGGGTCTCAACTTTCACCCGGTCGACTTCGAAGCCGTCCCCGACAGCTTCATGATGGAGATCGCCGTCTACGGCCTGCCGGTACGCATGCCGCACTGGTCATTCGGCGTGCGCTATATCTATCAGCTCATCCAGCGGCACATGGGCCACTCGCGGCTCTTCGAGGTGGTGTTCCCCGGCAACCCCGGTCACGCCTATCTCGCCGAGAGCAACGGCCTCGCCGAGAACATCCTGGTCACCGCGCACGTGCTCGGGCACGCCGATTTCTCGCGCAACAATCTGCTGTTCCGTCGCTGCCAGGAGCAGGTGAGCGAGCGCATCGTCGAGCACGCCGCCAACCACGCGCGCCAGATCTCCCAGGCGATCGAGACGCACGGTGCGCAGCGCGTCGAGGCGGCGCTCGATGCGGCGCTCGCCCTAGAGCAACACGTCGACATCGATCAGCCGCTGCGACGCCAACCGTACCCGCACTACCTCGAGGAGGCCAAGGCGCTGGTCGACGACGCGTTTCGCAAGCGCTTCGCGGCGCTCGAGCCGGCCGCCGCGGGCAGCGCGCTCGAGGCCAAGAAGCGTGCCCCGATCCCCCCGCACCCCGAGCGCGATCTGCTGTGGTTCCTGGCGAACTACGCGCCGGAGATGGAGAGCTGGGAGCGCGACATCTTTCTCGCCGTGCGCGAGGAATCCTTCTATTTCTACCCGGTGTTCGCGACGCAGATCATGAACGAGGGCTGGGCGTCGTACTGGCACGCGCGGCTACTGCGCGAGGCAGACTTCGTGCCGCAGCAGGCCTACCTCGATGCCATCAAGTGCCATTCGGACGTCGTGCGTCCGGTGGCCGCCGAGCAGCAGGTCTCGCTCAGCATCAACCCCTACCACCTCGGCTTCGCGATGTGGGAGAAGATCGTCGCCACGGAGGGACTCGAGGCGGCCCGCCACATCATGGAGCAGGACGATGACTTCGGCTTTGTGCGCAATCACCTGACGCGCGAGCTGGCCGAGGAGCTCGGCCTGTTCCGTTACAGCGCGCGCAGCGACGGCCAGATCAAGGTGCTCGAGCTGGAGCTGACGGCGCTGCACGAGGCGGTGCTGGCGCCCAAGTACAACTTCGGCGCACCGATCGTCTCGGCGGTGCGCGTGCGTAACGACGGCACGCTCGAGCTCGCCCACGACAGCAGCGTCGATGGCCGGGGACTCGACCTCGAGCGCAGCCGCAAAGTGCTCGATTATCTGCAGCGCGTCTGGCGCCGCCCGATCGTCCTGACCACCGTCAACCAGGCTGGCTCGACACTCGAGCTGACTGCGCCGTAGCCGCCCCGCCGCTGACGAGGAATTGCGCGCCGATTGCGCGCCTCAGCGGCGCCCGCGCGCCGGCGGCGCTGGCGCTGGTGGCGGTGGCGGCGCCGGGGCATCCCCGCCCCAGTCCTCTTCCTCGTGCGAGGTCACGATGGACACCGGGTCGCTCGCCGGAAAGCTGGCCGCGAGCGCCTCATCGAGCTGGCGCTGAATCTTCTCCTCGGCACGGCGCTTGCGTGCCGCTTCCGTCAGGGCGTCACTCATTCCTCGAACTCCTCCGCGAATGGCCCGGCGGGCCATGGGGCTCCCCAGACCCGACATAGTACGCCCTCGAGTAGCCGCCGACAGGCCTTGCGGAGTAGGCTTTTGTCTGCCGGTGATGCTCCTGACTACCCCGGCAAATTGCGCTTGACGCGACTTCCGAGCTCCATACCGCTCGGCAAGAGGCGCAATTTGCCGGGGGCCCAGTGCGGCGCCGGTCTTAGCCGGGGAGCACCACCATGGGGTATACGACTTCGGGCATCCGCAATATCGCGCTGGTCGGCCAGGCTGGCGCGGGCAAGACCTCATTGCTGGAGACGTTGCTGCTGCAGGCCGCCGCCACGCGCAGCCGCGGGAGCCTCGCCCGCGGCACGACGGTGTCGGACTTCGATCCTCAGGAGAAGCGCCTGCAGCATTCGCTCGACACGGCAATCTGCAGCTTCGACTACAACGCCACGCACATCAATCTCATCGATACTCCGGGCTACGCCGATTTCCTCGGCAAGTCGCTGTCGGTACTGGAGGCGGTCGAAGCGGTCGCGGTGGTGGTGAGCGCCGTCAGCGGCGTGGACACGCTCACGCAGCGTCTCATGGAGTTCGCGCGCGAGCGCGAGCTGTGCCGTCTCATCATCGTCAACAAGATCGACAGCCGCGACGCCCACTGCCAGGACGTGCTGCAGCAGCTGCGCGAAAGCTTCGGCAGCGAATGCCTGCCGCTCAACCTGCCCGCCGGCAGCGGCGACGGGGTGGTCGACTGCTTTTTCCAGCCGCACGGACGCGCGACCGATTTCTCCTCGGTCGAGGCTGCCCATACGCAGATCATCGACCAGGTGGTCGAGCTCGACGAGAAGCTGATGGCGCTTTACCTGGAGCAGGGCGAGGAGCTCTCTCCGGAGCAGCTGCACGACCCCTTCGAGCAGGCGCTGCGCGAGGGACACCTGGTGCCGGTGTGCTTCGCCTCGGCCGAGTCTGGCGCCGGCATGGCCGAGCTGCTGCAGGTGTTCGAGCGGCTGATGCCGAACCCGACCGAAGGCAATCCGCCGCCCTTCCTCAAGGGCAGTGGCGAGAACGCCGAGCGCGTCACGGTGAGCGCCGATGCGGCGAAGCATGTCATCGCGCACGTGTTCAAGGTGTCCATCGATCCGTATGTCGGCAAGCTCGGAGTGCTGCGTGTGCACCAGGGCACCGTGCGCCCGGGCAGCCAGCTGTTCGTCGGTGACGCACGCAAACCCATCAAGATCGCGCATCTGTTCCGCCTGCTCGGGAAGGAGACCACCGAGATGACGGCGGCCGTGCCCGGTGACATCTGCGCCATCGCCAAGGTGGACGAGCTGCACCTCGACGCGGTGCTGCACGACTCGCACGACGAAGACCAGTATCACCTGAAGCCCGTGCCCTTCCCGCCGCCGATGCTCGGGGTCGCCATCGAGCCCGAGCGGCGGGGCGATGAGCAGCGCCTCGCGGACACGCTGCACAAGCTCACGGCGGAGGATCCGTGCGTGCGCATCGAGCACCACGCGGCCGTGAACGAGACGGTGCTTTACGGCATGGGGGAGTTCCACCTGCGCGTGCTGCTCGAGCGCATGGCCGAGCGCTACGGCGTGCACGTGAAAACCCATCCGCCGAGCATCCCCTACCGCGAGACGATCACGCGTCCCGCCGAGGGACACTGCCGGCACAAGAAGCAGACGGGCGGAGCGGGACAGTTCGGTGAGGTGTTCCTGCGCATCGAGGCGCTCGAGCGCGGCGCGGGCTTCGAATTCGTCGACGACGTCGTGGGAGGCGCCATTCCCGGTCAATACATCCCGGCCGTGGAGAAGGGCGTGCGTCAGGTGCTCACCGAAGGGGCGCTCGCCGGGTTTCCGATCCAGGACGTACGCGTCACCGTCTACGACGGTAAGTACCATCCCGTGGACTCGAAGGAAGTGGCGTTCGTCTCCGCCGGGCGCAAGGCGTTTCTCGATGCGCTGCAGAGGGCCACGCCGATCGTGCTCGAGCCCATCATGCGCGTGGAGATCACCGCTCCGGCGAGCGCGATCGGCGATATCACCGGCGATCTCGCCACCAAGCGCGCGCGCATCAACGGTAACAACTCCCTGCCGGGGCAGCGCGCCACCGTCATGGCCTTCGTACCGCTCGCTGAGGTTTCCGAGTACCAGTCGCGCCTCAAGGCACTCACCGGAGGGCAGGGCGCCTACACCATGGAGCTCAGTCACTACGATCCGGTGCCCCCGCGTAAGCAGCAGGAGCTCGTCCAGGCCTGGCGGCCGCAGGAGAGCCAGGAGTAGTGGCCACCGCCGGCCCGCGACGCGCCGCATCGCTGCTGGTGCTCGCGGGGGCGTTACTCGGGGACCGGGCGGGGTATGCTCCGGACGCAGCCGCCCGCCGGCCCACCACGCCGAGCGTCGCGAGCCTGCGTGCCGATCTCGAGAGCGGACGAGCCACTGTGCGCAGCATCGAGGCGCACTATGCCGCGCGTATCGTCTCGCTCGACGCGCGTGGCCCGACACTGCGCGCGGTGCTCGAGGTCAATCCGGACGCTGCTGCGATTGCGGCGCAGCTCGACACTGACACGGCACGGCGCGGCGCGCTCTACGGGGTGCCGGTACTGCTGAAGGACAACATCGACACGGCGGACCGGATGCACACCACCGCCGGATCGCTGGCGCTGCTCGATTCCACGCCTGCGCGCGACGCCTTCGTCGTCGTGCGCCTGCGCGCGGCCGGGGCGCTGATCCTCGGCAAGACCAACCTGAGCGAATGGGCCAACTTCCGCTCCAAGCGCTCCTCCTCGGGGTGGAGCGGGCGCGGCGGGCAGACCAGGAATCCCTACGCCCTGGATCGCAACCCCTGCGGCTCGAGCTCCGGCTCCGGGGTGGCGATCGCGGCCGATCTGGCGGTGCTCGCGGTGGGCACCGAGACCGACGGCTCGATCACCTGCCCGGCGAGCGTCAACGGCCTGGTCGGCATCAAGCCCACGGTGGGTCTGGTATCGCGCGCGGGAATCATTCCGATCTCCGTGAGTCAGGACACTGCCGGCCCCATGGCGCGAACCGTCGCCGACGCGGCGGCGCTGCTCAGCGTGCTGGCTGCATATGACCCGAACGATCCGGCGACGGCGCCGCTGCGCGATCATCCGCCGCCCGACTACAGCCGCTTTCTCGACGCGACGAGCCTCAAGGGCGCGCGCATCGGCGTGATGCGCCACTACGCCGGCTTTCACGACGAGGTCGATGGGCTGTTCGAACGAGCGCTCGGGGTACTGCGGGCGAGCGGCGCGGTGGTGGTGGATCCGGCCGATATCGCCAACGCCGACAAGCTCGACACCGACGAGCAGACCGTGCTCGAGTACGAGTTCAAGGACGGCATCAATCGCTACCTCGCGGCGCGTCGCGGCAGCGGACCGCGCACGCTCGCCGAGCTCATCGCCTTCGACGCGCGCGAGGCGTCGCGCGAGATGCCGTTCTTCGGGCAGGAGCTGTTTATCGAGTCACAGGCGCGCGGACCCCTCACCGAGTCGCCCTACCTCGAGGCGCACGAGCGCGCGGCACGCCTCGCCGGGCGTGAGGGCATCGATGCCGTCCTCGGCAGGGATCATCTCGACGCCCTGGTGGCGCCGACCGTGAGTCCCGCCTGGCCCACCGACCTGGTGAACGGCGACCACGTGCTCGGCGGCGGCGTCACCACGCCGCCCGCGATCGCCGGCTATCCGCACCTCACCGTGCCGATGGGTGCAGTCCGCGGGCTGCCCGTGGGTCTGTCGTTCGTCGGCGCGGCCTGGAGCGAAGGACGCCTGATCGGCCTCGCGTACGCCTTCGAGCAGGCCACCCACGCGCGACAGGCGCCGCGTTTCCTGCCGACGATTCCCTGAGTGGGCGAGGCGCGCGAGGCCGACCCCTTTTGTCATAACACGCGTACTGCCCCGCTGCGCCGTGCATCCTGCGCAACCGCGCACTTTCTGCGCCGGACACCCTGCGTACACTGACAGCGGGTCGCACCGAGGAGAGAGGTCATGAAGCGGGCTGCCTGCGTCCTGATGCTGAGTGCTTTGGGCGCTCTGGGAAACGGGCCGGCGGGCGGAGCCACCGGCGACCCGACCCACACCAAGCCGAGCGCGCTGGCACCCCGACACCACGGAGGCAGCCACGTCTACGGCGTGCCGATCCAGCAGCCGATCTTGAGGAGCCACGCGAAGCCGAAGTCGGCACACTCCGGGGCGCCGCAGGGTTCTCAGCCGCAGCGCTGATCACGCCGAGAGAGAGCACGGTGCAACGGCGCATTCAAGGCGCCGGCTTCTTCCACGCGACCGTGTCCCCGATACGCAAGCCGAGCCTGGCCGCCTGGCCGCCCCTGAGCTCGAGCACCGCCGCGACCGGGGCATCGGAGCTGAGAATTTGCAGGGACATCGGTGATGCCCTGGCGATGATCTTGCTAACGCGACCGTCGGTGGCGATGAACAGCATGTCGAGCTCGATGTAGGTGTTCTTCATCCACATCGTCTCGACGCGCGGGGGCTGCACCGGGAACACCATCCCCATATTCTCCGGCAGGTCGCTCACGAACATCAGTCCCT
>DATIZW010000194.1:0-3082 GCA_035516875.1 Steroidobacteraceae bacterium | reverse complement strand
CTCCCGGCAGTGCAGACCGTCCACGAACAGACACGCGGCGAGCAGATCGGCACCACCGCCCGGCGAAGCGTAACGCTGCAGCAGCTCGGCATCGAGCGCGAGCAGCGCGCGTCGACCCGTGGCGCTCGCCGTGCCCCCGAGGGCGAGCACGCGGCGCGCCCCGCGCTTGGCGGCGCGCAGCGCCGGCCAGCCACCGCGATGTAACAGGCAGGTGTCGTCGAGGCTCGCCATGATCGCCATCAGTGCATCAAGCCGTGCGCACTGCTCATCGCCGCCACGCCGGCGCGATGCATGCAGTGCCGGCAGGCCCACCCGCAGCACGTGTGGAAATCCCGCCGCCGCCTCGCCGCGCGCGCCGCGCACGCCAAAAAGCCGGCACACGCGCGCGCCATTGCTCGGCACCGCGGGAGCGTGCCGGTCGGGAAGCCGTGCCAGGCGGGCAGCGAGGGCTGCGGTCTCGGTGAGCGTGCGGCCAACGGGGCCGTGGGCGAGCGCCGCCACCCATAGCCCGAGCACCCAGATGGCGCCGCGATGGGCATTGCTGCCGCCAGTCGCCGCGAGCATGCGCTGCTCGCCGTTGCGGCCGAGCGCGCCCAGCCTCTCGCGCAGCGTCACATCGGGCGAGCCGACGCTCGCCGCGAGCGCCATGGAGTAAAAACTCGTGCGCAGCGAGTGCGCCGAGCACAGCAGACTCCCGAGATTGAGATCCGGGTGTGCGCCGGGGCCACGCTGATCGACCAGCGCTGGCTTGGGGGTCAGCATGGCTTCTGCGACCAACGCCTGCACCGCGCGGTCCGCGAGGTGCTCGGCACGCGCGTGCCTCGCGGGCGGCAGCTCGCGACAGGCCAGGGTGGCACTCAGCGGCGCCATCGGTCGCTACCAGCTGCGAAAGCGTGCCGGCGGCCGGTACAGCCCACCGGACCACCCGACCAGGTCGTGGATGCTGCGCGCCGCGAGCAGCGAGCGGCGTGCCTGCGTGCGGCGTACCCCAAGGTCCTCCGGGTAGGCGACGATGCCGCGCGCGCGCAGGCTCGCGGTCCGCCGCGCATCGGCGCGCAACCCGATGGGCGTGGCGCCGGCGATCGCCGCGAGCGCCGCGCGACGCTCCTCGGCGCCCTGTGCCTTGTAGAGATAGGCGATACCCTCCTCGCTCACCACGTGGCTCAGGTCCTCGCCGTAGATCATGACCGGTGCGATCGGCATGCCGCTCTGGCGGCCGACTTCCACCGCATCGAGCGAGTCGACCAGCGATGGCACCCCACCGCGCTGGAAGGTCTCGACCAGCTGCACCACCAGCTTGCGGCCGCGCGCAATCGGCGCGTCGGCGGTGATGAGGCTCAACCACGGCGGGCTGCTGTGCCGGCGTCCCTTCGGATCGTGCCCCATGTTGGGCGCGCCACCGAAGCCGGTGAGACGCCCGAGCGTCACGGTGGAGGAATTGCCGTCCGCATCCATCTGCAGCGTCGAGCCGATGAACAGGTCGACGCCGTATTGTCCGGCCAGCTGGCACAGCAGCCGGTTCGAGCGCAGGCTGCCGTCGCTGCCGACGAAAAACACGTCCGGCCGGGCGCGCACGTAGTCCTCCATGCCGACCTCGCCGCCGAAGCAGTGGACGCTCTCGACCCAGCCGCTCTCGATCGCGGGAATGAGCGTGGGATGGGGATTGAGGGCCCAGTGACGGCAGATCCTGCGACGCAGCCCGAGCTGTTCGCCGTACGTCGGCAGGAGGAGCTCGATCGCCGCGGTGGCGAAGCCGATGCCGTGGTTGAGCGTGGTGACGCCGTAGCGCTCGTAGATGCCGCGGATCACCAGCATCGCCATCAGCACCTGCAGCTCGCCGATCTGCCGCGGGTCGCGGGTGAACAACGGCTCGAGCGCGAACGGCCGGTCGGCGCGCACCACCAGGTCGACCCACGAGCCGGGGATGTCGACCCGCGGCAGCTGCGCGACGATCTCGTTCGCCTGCACCAGCACCACGCCGTGGCGAAACGCCGCTGCCTCGATCAGCGTCGGCGTATCCTCGGTGTTCGGCCCGGTATAGAGATTGCCGTCCCGGTCGGCCTGCTCCGCGCAGACCAGCGCGACGTCGGGCGTCAGGTCGATGAACATGCGCGCGTACAACTCGATGTACGTGTAGATCGCCCCGATCTCCAGCACGCCGTCCTCGAGCAGCTGCGCCACACGCAGGCTCTGCGGTCCGGCGAAGGAGAAGTCAAGGCGTCGGGCGATGCCGCGCTCGAACAGCGTGAGGTGCTCCGGGCGACTGATGCTCGGAATCAACAGGTGCAGGTCGTGCACCCGCTGCGGGTCGACCTGCACCAGCGAGCGCGAGAGGAAATCGGCCTGCTTCTGGTTGTCACCCTCGAGCGCCACGCGATCGCCCGGCTGCAGCAGCGTCTCGAGCAGCGGCACGATGGACTCCGCGCGCACCACCTTGCCCTCTGAGTAGCGGGCAATCTGCGCGAGCCTGCGCTGCTTCGCCTCGCGGCGCGATGTCCAGCTCATGCGGCGCAGACTAACAGAGCGCCGCGGCAATCTCACCGCGCCGCGCGCCGTCGCGCCCGAGCGCTGCGCGCCGTTGGCGCCGCCGTCAGGGGGACGGTGGCGTGGCCGAATAGAACACGCTGATGCTGGCGCGCGCGAGGATGTGGCCGCGCTCGGACGCGTGCAGCAGGGCGTGGAACAGCGTCTCGGCGTTGGCCGGGAAATTCGTCGAGGTATTCAGGTTGAGCTCGGCATCGAGCGCGTACACGGTGAACACGTAATGGTGCGCGAACGGCTCGACGCCCTGTGGCGGACACGGTCCGTCGTAGCTCTGGTCGAGGAAGTCGTTGAACACCTGCGTGCCGTAAGGGCTGCCGGCGACGCCGGCGTCCTCGGGCAGCTCGCGGGTCTGGGGCGGGATGTTGTACATCCCCCAGTGGGTGAAGGAGGCGGTGGTGTCGTACACCATGACGACGAAGCTGCGCGTGTCGCGCGGCACGTGCGACCACTGAAGCTGTGGCGACATGTCACCGCCGGCAACGCCGGTCGCGGTACAGATGTTCTTGCCGTTCACGATGGCGTTGTAGACGGCACTCGG
>DATIZW010000193.1:0-2032 GCA_035516875.1 Steroidobacteraceae bacterium | reverse complement strand
CCACCCAGCGGTAGGCGATGCCTTTCGCCGCGGAGCTGTTGCTCTTCGGTGGGGCGGCGTGCACGCCGACCACGGCGAGGAGCACGGTCGACGCGAGCAGCGCGACTGCTATCGGGCGCGGACGGGCGATGCTGGACATGGTGATATCTTCCGGCCGGCCGTGGCCGGCTGGCAAGCTCAAGGGGCGCCGAAACGCTGCCGGTAGACGCGCAACGCTGTGAGCTGTTCGTCAGAAATGCGCGCCCGCGCGTCGGCGGGTCGCGACAGCGCTTCGATGAGCTCGGCGAGTGTGACGATGCTCACACACTTCAGACCCTCGCTCTGCTCGAGCTCCTGCACCGCGGTGAGCGCGCCCCGACCGCGCTCCTGGCGGTCGAGCGCCAACGCCACGCCCACCGGCTGCGCACCTGCGAGGCGGATCAGCTGCAACGACTCGCGCGCCGCGGTGCCCGCGGTGATGACGTCGTCGACGATCAGCACGCGTCCAGCGAGCGGTGCGCCGATCAGCTGTCCGCCCTCGCCGTGGTCCTTGGCTTCCTTGCGGTTGAAGGCGTACGGCACGCTGCGCGCGTGTGCGTCGAAGAGCGCCACGGCAGTCGACGTCGCGAGCGGGATGCCCTTGTAGGCGGGTCCGAACAGCATGTCGAAGCGCAGGCCGGAGGCGGTGATGGCGGCGGCGTAGCAGCGGCCGAGTATCGCCGCCGATTCGCCGTCGCTGAACAGCCCGGCGTCGAAGAAGTACGGACTCTCGCGGCCCGACTTGAGGGTGAAGCGCCCGAAGCGCAGCGCGTTGAGTCTGAGCGCCAGATCGATGAATGTGAGCTGGTACGGCTGCATAGTCATATCATTGCCTGATGCGCGTCATCTCCGTCAACGTCTGCGGTATCCGCTCGGCCACCGAGAAGGGTCTGTTCCGCTGGCTGCGTCGCCAGCGCGCAGACTTCATCTGCCTGCAGGAGACCCGCTGCCAGGAGCAGCAGCTCGCGGGCCATGACGTGAAGCTTTCCGGCTATCACGGCTTCTTCTGCGAGGCGCAGCGCAAGGGCTATGCCGGCGTCGCCCTCTACACGCGCGAGCGGCCGGACCGCGTGGTGCGCGGTTTCGGCGTCGCGGAGTTCGACGGCGAGGGACGCTACCTCGAGGCACAGGTGGGCGGACTGTCCGTGGTGTCGCTCTACCTGCCCTCGGGTTCGGCGGGCCCCGAGCGGCAGGCAGCCAAATTCCGCTTCCTCGAGGCCTTCACGCCGCACCTCGCGCAGCTGCGCCGGCGCAGGCGCCACTACATTCTCGGCGGCGACTGGAACATCGCCCACCGGCCGATCGATCTGAAGAACTGGCGGTCGAACCAGAAGAATTCCGGCTTTCTCCCCGAGGAGCGTGCCTGGATGGACGCGCTGTTCGATGGCGGAGGCTACGTGGACGCCTTCCGCGAGGTGTGCCCGGGGCCGGATCTGTACACCTGGTGGTCGAACCGCGGTCAGGCGCGTGCCAACAACGTCGGCTGGCGGATCGACTATCAGGTGGTGAGCCGCTCGCTCGCCGGGTGCGCGCGCCGCGCCACGATTTATAAGGCGACGCGATTCTCGGATCACGCCCCGCTCATCATGGATTACGCTCTTTGAGCTCAGCCGCGCCGCCGCCAGCTGACACCACGAGCGGCTGGCTCAGCGCTCTGGCCATCTATCGCCAGCCGCGCGTACTGGCGATGCTGTTTCTCGGTTTCTCCGCCGGCTTGCCGTTCTACCTCGTGTACTCGACGCTGTCGGCGTGGCTGCGCCAGGCGGGAATCCAGCGCAGCACCATCGGCATGCTGGCGTGGGTCGGGATCCTCTTTTCGCTCAAATTCCTGTGGGCACCCGTCGTCGACCGGGTGCCGCCGCCGCTGCTTGGGCGAGTGCTCGGACGTCGCCGCGGCTGGATCCTGCTGGCGCAGCTCGGCATCGCGGTGGGGCTATTCAACATCAGCTTGTGCGATCCCGGCACGGCGCTGCGACCGCTGGCACTCTCGGCACTGCTTACCGCCTTCTGCGCC
>DATIZW010000192.1:0-6509 GCA_035516875.1 Steroidobacteraceae bacterium | reverse complement strand
TGCGGCGCACGTTCGAGGAGGTGGGCGGCTACGACGAGATGATCGTGCTGCGTGACATCTCGTTCGAGTCGCACTGCGAGCACCACATGGCGCCCATCATCGGGCGGGTGCATATCGGCTACCTGCCGGCCGACAAGGTGGTCGGGATCAGCAAGCTGGCACGCGTCGTCGACGGTTACGCCCGGCGCTTCCAGGTGCAGGAGAAGCTCACCGCGCAGATTGCCGACTGCGTCACCGAGGTGCTGAGGCCACGCGGTGTCGGCGTGGTGGTGGATGCGGTCCACCAGTGCATGACCACCCGTGGCGTGCACAAGCGTGGCGTATCCATGGTCACGAGCCGCATGACCGGCACATTCCGCAGCGATGCCCGCACCCGCGGCGAATTCCTCAGCTTCATCGGTATCGCCGGCGCACAGGAGGTGTGAGCACGCAAGCCGCGGCAGTGTCCTACGCCGTGGCGGCGGCATCCGCGCGTGCCGCGCGCTTGCGCTCCTGCTCCTTGAGAATCCGCTTGCGGATGCGAATCGAGGCGGGCGTGACCTCGACCAGCTCGTCATCGGCAATGAACTCGACCGCGTACTCGAGCGTCAGCTCGATGGGCGGTGTCAGCAGGATCGCATCGTCCTTGCCGGCGGCACGGATGTTGGTGAGCTTCTTGGTCCGGATGGGGTTCACCACCAGGTCGTTGTCGCGGCTGTGGATGCCGATGATCATGCCCTCGTAGAGTTTCTCGCCGGGAGCCACGAACAGCCGGCCGCGCTCCTGGAGGTTAAAGAGCGCATAGGCGACCGCCTCGCCGTTCTCGTTGCTTACCAGCACGCCGTTGCGGCGGCCTTCGATCTCGCCCTTCACCGGCGCGAAGCCGTCGAAAATGTGGCTCATGAGTCCGGTGCCGCGGGTGAGGGTGAGGAACTCGCCCTGAAAGCCGATCAGGCCGCGCGCCGGCACGCGGTACTCGAGCCGCACGCGGCCCTGGCCGTCGGAGCTCATGTCGGCGAGCTCTCCGCGGCGGCGGCCCACCGCCTCCATGACGGCGCCCTGGTGGTCCTCCTCGACGTCCACCGTGAGCGCCTCATACGGCTCATGCACCTCGCCGTTCACACTCCTGGTGAGCACCTGCGGACGCGACACCGCGAGCTCGTAACCCTCGCGCCGCAGGTTCTCGATGAGGATGGTCAGATGCAGCTCGCCGCGGCCGCACACCCGCAGCACATCCGCCTCGTCGGTGTCCTCGACGCGCAGCGCCACGTTGCTCTGCAGCTCGCGGTACAGCCGCTCGCGCAGCTGTCGACTGGTGACGAAGCGGCCCTCGCGCCCGGCGAGCGGCGAGGTGTTCACCTGAAAATTCATCGCGAGCGTCGGCTCGTCGACGGCGATCGGCGGCAGGCCCTCCGGGAATTGCGCGTCGCACAGCGTGAGCCCGATGTTGACCGCCTCGATGCCGGTGACGGCGACGATATCGCCGGCGCTCGCTTCCTCGATCGGACGGCGCTCGAGACCGGTGAAGGCGAGCACCTGGGCGATCTTCGCCACCCCGCGATCCTCGCTGCCGAAGCGCAGTGCCACGCTTTCCCCGGCATGCACGCTGCCGCGCCGGATACGGCCGATGCCGATGCGCCCGACGTAGGAGTTGTAGTCGAGCGTCGAGATCTGCAGTTGCAGCGGCAGCTCGGCCTGCGCCGCGGGCGGTGGTACGTGCGTGAGGATCGCCTCGAACAGCGCCGACATGTCCGGGCGGCGCTCGGTGTAATCGGTGCTCGCCCAGCCCTGCAGCGCCGAGGCGTAGATCACCGGGAAATCGAGCTGCGTATCGCTCGCGCCGAGCTTGTCGAAGAGGTCGAAGGTCTGGTCGATCACCCACGCCGGGCGGCTCCCCGGACGGTCGATCTTGTTGACCACCACGATGGCTTTGAGGCCCTGCGCGAGCGCCTTGCGCGTCACGAAGCGCGTCTGCGGCATGGGGCCCTCGACCGCATCGACCAACAGCAGCACGCCGTCGACCATCGACAGCACCCGCTCGACCTCGCCGCCGAAATCGGCGTGGCCGGGCGTGTCGACGATGTTGATGCGCGTGCCGCCGTACTCGATGGCGCAGTTCTTGGCGAGGATGGTGATGCCACGCTCGCGCTCGATCTCGTTGGAGTCCATGATGCGCTCGCCGAGGCGCTCGTGGGCGGCAAAGGTCCCGGATTGCTTGAGCAGGCAGTCGACCAGGGTGGTCTTGCCGTGGTCGACGTGCGCGATGATGGCGATGTTGCGGATCGGGCGATTCATGGGCAGGCGGATGGGGGCGCGCCGCGGGGCGGTGGCAAAAAAAGGGTGCGAAGGGTAGCAGATTCGCCCATGGCCCGCCTGCCTGAGCCCGAGCCGCCGGGGTCCCGCCGCCCCGAACGCGCCGCGGCTAGCTCTTACGGATGCCGATACGCAGCGCCGCCACGGCGATGCGCACCTCGACGAAGAAGGCGATGAACGCGGCGCTCAGGCACACCATGGCGCCGACGAACAGCAGCGCGATCACCAGACCGAGCTCCGAGCCGAAGAATGCGTTGACGAACAGCGCGACCACCACCAGTGCCACGAGCAGCGCCGCGATGGTAGCCAGCGATATCGCCACGTTGATGTAGTGCGCGCGCCGCGCCAGTACCTGCAGGTCGCCGTGCAGGTGCGCCGCCTGTCCCGGATGACCCTCGAGCTGCCCTTCGAGCTTGCGCGCGCGATCGACGATGCGCGACAGCCGGTTGGTGAGCACGCCGAGCGTCGCGGCCACGCCCGACAGGAGGAACACCGGAGCGAGCGAGGCCTGAACCAGATGCGGGATGTCCATGCGTGAGACCCTCACCGCGAGCGCAGCGCTCTTTTTTATCACAACAGGTCAAATCGGGCAGGCAGGTGTCGCGCGCCGCGCGCGCCTATTGCGGCGCCCGCGTCTGTTGCTGTACGATCGTTCAACAAGGTGACTCCGACGCTCGCCGCCCTGGTGCCCCCATGAAGTCCGCCCTGTTGCATCGCATCGAAGCCGCCGCGCCCGTCGACACGGAGGCGCTGAGCCTGCCGGCCTGGATCTATCGCGACCGGGAGTTCTTCGAGCGTGAGCGGGAGAGCATCTTCCGCAACAGCTGGCAGCTCGTGTGTCATCTGAGCGACGTGCCGCGCCCCGGTGACTATCACACCTTCGAGTTTTTCGGCGAATCGGTGCTGGTGGTACGCGCCGATGACGGCGGCGTGCGTGCCTTTCACAACGTCTGCCGGCACCGCGCCGCGCGTCTGCTCGACGGACCGCACGGCCACTGCGGCCGGCGCATCACCTGCCCCTACCACGCCTGGAGCTATGCGCTCGACGGTCGCCTCGTCGGCGTTCCCAACCGTGACGTCTTCAAGGGGCTCGACACGGCGCGCCATGGGCTCGCCGCGCTCGAGCATGAGGTGTTTCTCGGCTTCGTGTTCGTGCGCTTCGCGCCGGGGCTGCCAAGCGTACGCGAGATGGCGGCCCCCTATGCGCACGAGCTCGCACCGTATCGCCTGGAGGAGCTCGTGCCGCTCGGACGGGTCACCCTGCGCCCGCGCGCGGTGAACTGGAAGAATGTCGCCGATAACTTCTCCGACGGCCTGCACATCAACGTGGCGCATCCCGGGCTGACGCGCCTGTTCGGCAAGGGCTACGGCATCGAGGCGCGCCCCTGGATCGACAAGATGTGGGGGACGCTGCGCGAGGTGCCCTCGAGCAACTGGTCGGAGCGGCTCTATCAGCACTTCCTGCCAGAGGTCCCGCACCTGCCGCCCGAGCGGCAGCGGCTATGGACCTACTTCAAGCTCTGGCCGAACGTGGCACTCGACATCTATCCCGACCAGGTCGATTTCATGCAGTTCCTGCCGGTCTCGCCCACCGAGACGTTGATTCGCGAGATCGCCTACGTGCATCCGGACTCGCGCCGCGAAATGCGTGCCGCGCGCTACCTCAACTGGCGCATCAATCGGCGCGTGAGTCTCGAGGACAAGGCGCTCATCGAGCGGGTACAGGCCGGTATGGCCTCGAGCAGCTACAGCTGCGGACCACTGAGCGACGGGGAGGTATGCCTGCGCAGCTTCGCCCGCCGCATGCGCAACCTGATTCCAGAAAGCGCCTTGCCGCACCCGCCGGCGGCGGGCTGGAGTCATGGCTGACGGTCGAGCGGGCGATGAGCGCTGCGACGCCCTGATCATCGGCGCAGGCCACAACGGCCTGGTTTGCGCCGCCTACCTGGCAGGGGCGGGCCTCAAGGTAACGGTGCTCGAGCGGCGCGCGGTAGTCGGCGGCGCCGCCGTCACCGAGGAGTTTCACCCCGGCTTTCGCAACTCCGTCGCCGCCTACACGGTGTCGTTGCTGAATCCTGCGATCATCCGCGACCTCGACCTGGCTGCACACGGGCTGCGTATCGTCGAGCGGCGCTGCGCCAACTTTCTCCCCACCGCCGACGGGCGCTACCTGCTGACGGGCGAGGGGCGCACGCAGGGGGAAGTGGCGCGCTTCTCGGCACGCGATGCGGCACGGCTGCCCGCGTACGGCGCGCGACTCGAGGCCGTGGCCGACGTGCTGCGCGACCTCACTCTGACGACGCCCCCCAACGTGCTCGAAGGCAGCTGGCGCGCGGCACTCCCCGAGCTGCTGCGTGCGGCACGGGTCGGCGGGCGGCTACGGCGGCTCGACATGAGGCTGCGGCGTGAGCTGCTCTCGCTGTTCGCCATGTCCGCCGGTGACTACCTCGACAACTGGTTCGAGAGCGACCCGATCAAGGCGGTGTTCGGCTTCGACGGCATCGTCGGCAACTACGCGAGCCCCTATTCGCCGGGCTCCGCCTACGTGCTGCTGCACCATGTGTTCGGTGAGGTGAACGGCAAGCGTGGCGCCTGGGGTCATGCCATCGGCGGCATGGGCGCCATCACTCAGGCGATGGCCGCGGCAGCGCGCGCGCGTGGCGCCGTGATCCGCGTGGCGACCACGGTGCGCGAGGTGCTGGTCGAGGGGGGGCGCGCAGTGGGTGTGGTGACCGAGTCCGGCGAGACGCTGCGCGCGGCGGCCGTGATCTCCAACCTCAACCCGAAGCTGCTCTACCTCAACATGTTCGCGCCCGGCACGCTGCCGCCCGAGGTCGGCGAGCACATGCGGCACTGGCGCTGCGGCTCGGGTACCTTCCGCATGAACGTGGCATTGAGCGAGCTGCCGGACTTCATCTGTCTGCCGGGCAGGTCGCTCGGCGACCATCACACCGCAGGGATCATCATCGCGCCGACGCTCGCCTACATGGAGCGAGCGTACTTCGATGCGCGCTCGCGCGGCTGGTCGCAGCGGCCGATCGTCGAGATGGTGATCTCCTCCACGCTCGACGACACGCTGGCGCCGCCGGGACAACACGTCGCGAGCCTGTTCTGCCAGCATGTCGCGCCGGCGCTGCCCAACGGTGATTCCTGGGACGCACACCGCGAGACGGTCGCAGACCTCATGATCGACACCGTCAACGCCTACGCTCCGAACTTCCGCGCCGCGGTGCTCGGCCGCCAGATCATGAGCCCGCTCGACCTGGAGCGCACGTTCGGCCTGATCGGCGGCGACATCTCCCACGGTAACCTGAGTCTCGATCAGCTGTTCTCGGCGCGACCGATGCTCGGCTACGGCAACTACCGCGGACCGCTCCGCGGGCTGTACATGTGCGGCGCCGGCACCCATCCGGGCGGCGGCGTGAGCGGTGCCCCGGGGCACAACGCAGCGCGCGAGATCCTCGGCGACTTTCGCCGCGGGCGGCTGCGGCGCGGGGACTCGCGAGCCGGATCGGCGTCGACCGGCAGGCACTGAGATGCCGCGTGCCGCACGCAAGCCGCGTTTCGAGCGACAGCTGCCCGAACAGCGCCGGCGCGGGCTGATCGACGCCACCATCGAATGTCTCAAGCGCTACGGGCACGAGGGGCTCTCGATCCGCACCATCAGCGCTCAGGCGGGCGTTTCGGTCGGTCTCATCAATCATCACTTTCCCAACAAGGACGAGCTCATCGCTGCCGCCTATCGGCAGTTCAACGGCGAGCTGGTCGGCGGCATGCAGGTGGCGGTGGCGCGCGCCGCCAATTCGCCGCAGGCGCGCATGCGTGCGTTCCTCGAGGCATCGTTCTCACCGCCGAATCTCGACGCCGACACGCTCGCGGTGTGGGTGGTGTTCTGGGGGCTGTACCGTCACTCGCGCATGATCCAGCGCGTGCAGCGCGAGACCTACCAGGGCTATGTGCGCCTGGTGCGGGGCCTGCTCACGGAGCTGCTGCCGCGCCCGCCCCGCAGCGCGCACACGTCGCGCTCGCGCTCGACGCCCGTGGAGCTGCGCCTCGCGGCCGTCGGGCTCACCGCACTCCTCGATGGTCTGTGGCTCGAGTGGTGCCTAGAGCCGGGCGCCTTCCGCCCCGCCGAGGCGATCAACCTGTGTGAGGCATGGATCGAGAGCCTGTGTCAGCGTGTCGGGGCAGCGCCCGCACTGCCGGGAATGCCCGAA
>DATIZW010000191.1:0-3392 GCA_035516875.1 Steroidobacteraceae bacterium | reverse complement strand
CGCCGCGGGGCACTCACTCGCCAGACCGAGCGCCTGCTCGCGCGTCGGACAGTCGAGCAGAAAGAACCCGCCGACGAATTCCTTGGCCTCGGTGAAGGGTCCGTCGACCACCTTCCTGCGGCCCTCGTGCACGCTCAGGCGCACCGCGTCGGAGCGCAGCGAGTTGCTCGCCACCAGTACCCCGCGCGCCTTGAGCTGCTCGGCGTAGTCGAGCATGCGCCGATAGGCGTCGCGGCCGGCGTCCGGCGAGCGGCTGCCTCTCTGTCCGGTGGGCTCGACGATCAACAGCATGTACGACATCACAGCTCTCCACGCTGACAGCGGTGGGCGCGATCGTTCAGCAGGCGAATCTCGCGTGCATTGCGCGTGAGCGTCGCCGCCCGCTCGAACTCACCGCGCGCCTCCTGGTAACGGCCGAGTCGGGCGAGCAGCTCGCCACGCACGCTCGGCAGCAGGTGGTAGGAGGATAACGCGCCCTGCGCGGCGAGCCGGTCGGCGAGCTCGAGTCCGGCGGCCGGTCCGTACGCCATGGCCACCGCGACCGCGCGATTGAGCTCGACCACCGGTGAGGGCTCGAGCCGCACCAGCTCGTCGTAAAGCGCCGTGATGAAGACCCAGTCGGTGTCCGCCGCCGTCATGGCACGCGCGTGGCAGGCAGCGATCGCCGCCTGCAGCAGATACGGCCCGCGCGTCTCGCCGCGCGCCTCGCCGCGTGCCAGCGCCACAAGCCCGCGATGAATGAGCAACCGGTCCCAAAGCGCGCGGTTCTGGTCCATGAGCAGTATCGGCTCACCGCCCGGCCCGACGCGCGCGCGGATGCGCGAGGCCTGGATCTCCATGAGCGCCACCAGGCCGTGCACCTCGGACTCCGCCGGGGCGAGCTCGGCGAGGATGCGACCGATGCGCAGCGCCTCCTCGCACAGTGCCGGACGCATCCAGTCCTCGCCCGTGGTCGCCGAGTAGCCCTCGTTGAAGACGAGGTAGATGACCTCGAGTACCGAGGACAACCGCTCGCGCAGCTCGACGCGCCGCGGGATCTCGAACGGCACGTGCGCCTCTGCGAGCGTGCGCTTGGCGCGTACGATGCGCTGCGCGATGGTTGCCTCCGGCACGAGGAAGGCGCGCGCGATCTCCGCGGTGGTGAGCCCGCCGAGGAGCCTGAGCGTCAGCGCGCCGCGCGCCTCGCGCGAGAGCAACGGATGACAGGCGGTGAAGATCAGCCGCAGCAGGTCGTCGCCGATCTCGTCGTCCGCGCCGCTCTCGGGCGAGCCGCCGTTCATGTGCTGTTCCATCTCAAGCTGCTGCCCGAGCGCCTCGTGCTTGCGCGACAGCATGCGCTGACGGCGCAGGTGATCGATGCCACGGTGCTTGGCAGTCGCCATGAGCCAGGCGCCGGGGTTGTCGGGGATACCGCAGCGCGGCCACTGCTCGAGCGCCGCGACCAGCGCATCCTGCGCCAGCTCCTCCGCAAGCCCGACGTCGCGTACCAGTCGCGCGAGGTGAGCGATGAGCCGTGCGGCCTCGATCCGCCATACGGCATCGATCGTGCGCTTCACATCCGTAGGCCTCATGCCTACGGATGACACCATCGCGAGATCGGCGGTGCAAGCCAAGGGCGCCTGAGTGTGGGTAGCGAGCGACGGGACGAGCGCCTCAGGCGCTGCCGCGGGCTGCGCGGCTCACCGCCTCGTCGGGCTTCGCGCAGTTGACCATCCACGGGATCCCGAAGCGATCGGTGCACATGCCGAAGCGGCGTGCCCAGAAGGTCTCCTGAAATGGCATGGTCACGGTGCCGTTGTCGGCGAGTGCATTGAAGATGCGCTCGGCCTCCTCCGGCGTCTCGACCGCGAGCATCACGTTGAAACCCTGCGGCAGGTGGTAGCGGTCGGGTGGCGTGTCGCAACCGAGCAGGAACTGCCCGCCGAGATCGAGCCGCGCGTGGATGATCTGGTTGCGCAGCGCGGGCGGTGTTTGCGCCGCGGCCGGCGACTCGCCGTACGTCATGCGGAAGGCGATGCCGCCGCCGAGTAGCTTCGCGTAGAAGCTCAGAGCTTCGCTGCAGTTGCCGTTGAAGTGCAGGTGAGTGCCGGTTTGCATGTATTACGCTCCTTGAGTTTTCCGCTCGGTCCGCCGCACGGCGCAAAGCGTGCGTCTCGGCTGTACGACGATCGGCGCAGGGGGGAATCGACATTCCCCGCGTGGTATTTTCACGGTGCGCTAAGTCACTGAACGCCCTCGGAATTGCGCATGAGCGCCCCACACGCCCCGCACGCAAGTCTCTGGTCGCTGCGCTTCATCAGCATGGAGGCGACCAGCGGCGTGGTGCTGCTGGTCGCGGCCGCACTCGCCTTCGCCTGGGCGAACTCGCCGTGGGCGCATGCCTACGAGCAGCTCTGGCGTCTCAGGATCACTCCGGGCGTGGCGCCCGGCTTGCTGCCGGTCGAGGACCTGCACTTCTGGGTCAACGACGGACTGATGACCGTGCTCTTCCTGTTGGTCGGCCTCGAGATCCGCCGCGAGGTGCACGACGGGGCACTCTCGGACCCGAAGGTTGCAACGCTCCCCATCGTCGCCGCACTCGGCGGCGTCGTGCTGCCGGCGCTGCTTTACGTGCTCATCAACACCGATCCCACCGCGCGTCGCGGCTGGGCGATCCCGACGGCCACCGACATCGCCTTTGCCGTCGGCGTGCTCTCGCTCATCGCGCGGGTGCCGCCGGCGCTGCGCCTGCTGCTGCTGACACTCGCCATCATCGACGACATCGTGGCGATTCTCGTGATCGCATTCTTCTACTCGAACGGCCTAGCGCCCGGCGGATTCCTCATCGTGGCCGCCGGCGTGCTGCTCGCGTTGGCGATGCAATGGCTCGGAATTGCGGCCGCTGCCGCGTACGTGCTGCCGGGCGCAGTGGTGTGGTTCGGGATGCTGCGCTCGGGTGTCCATCCCACCCTCGCCGGAGTACTGCTTGGCCTGCTGACGCCAGTCACGCCGGCCTTCGGCCTGCGCCGATGCAACCCCGCGCTGCTCAGCGAGGAGTCTCCGGTGGTGCGGGTCGAGGCGATGCTGCACCCGTACGTGGCTTTCGGGATCATGCCGGTGTTCGCGCTCGCGAACGCGGGCGTCAGCCTTCAGGGACTCGACCTGAGCGGGAGCGTGCCACTCACCATAGCCGCCGGCGTCGCCGCTGGACTCGTGCTCGGCAAGCCGCTCGGCATCAGTCTGGCCGTGCTGGGAGCCGTACGCCTCAGGCTCTGTGCGCTGCCCGACGGCGTGCGCTGGCCGCAGGCACTGCTGCTCGGTGTCCTCGGTGGCATCGGCTTCACGATGTCGATCTTCATCGCCAACCTCGCGTTCGACGATCCGGTGCTGCTCGCCGCCGCCAAGCTCGCGGT
>DATIZW010000190.1:0-10468 GCA_035516875.1 Steroidobacteraceae bacterium | reverse complement strand
CCCATGCGGCCCTTGAGCACCCCGGTGAGGAGCGCCGCGTTGCCGTGCATCTTGACGCCGCGCCAGCTCGAGTAGGACACCATGATGGTCTGCGCACCGGCGGCGAGCGCGCCGACGAAGCCCGCCGCATCGATGTCGCGCAGCGCGCTTTCCGTGGCGGGGTTGTCTCCCTGATCCCGCCCACCGCTCGTCCCGCCGTCGCCGAGGAAGTGCTTCGGCGTCGCCAGCACGTGCGCGGCGTCAAGAAACTGCGGCGTGCCCGGCTCACCCTGCAGCCCCGCCACCATCGCCGCGGCCGCCTCGCGCACCCGACGTGGATTTTCCGAGTAGCTCTCGTAAGTGCGGCCCCAGCGCGCGTCGCGCACCACTGCCACCGTCGGGCAGAAGGCCCAGTCGAGGCCGGTCACCCGCACCTCGAGCGCGGTAATCTCGCCGATGCGACGGATCAGCTGCGGGTCATGCGCCGCGCCCAGCCCGATGTTGTGAGGAAATATGGTGGCCGCCGGGATGTTGCTGTGCCCGTGGACGGCATCGGTGCCCCAAAGGACGGGCATCCCGGCGGGCTCGGCGGGATTGCCGTTCGTGGCGTCATAGAACCGGTCAGCCAGGGTCAGCCACTCACTCGGTGCCGCGAGTTTGTCGCCGTGCGGTGCGGAGTCGCCGCCGTTCAGGATGGAGCCGAGGGGATAGTGGCGCAAGTCATCTGGAGCGATGCTGCCGATATCGGCCTGGATGAGCTGACCGACCTTTTGTGCGGGCGTCATCCGGGCGAGCAGCTGATCGATGCGCGCCTCGAGTCCCGGATCACGCCCGAGAGCGGCGGTGAGCTTCGGCCAGCGCCCGGGATGTACTTCGGGCGTGGCGACGACGGATGCGGCCGCGGAAATCGCGCCCGAGAACGCCGAAAGAGCGCCGGCCGCGCAATAGGCCGTCCACGGGACCGGTCTGCTGCTCATGGTGGGCCTAGGATTACATAGCCAAGGGTGATGCAAATGCTGGAAACAACACCGTCCCACAGCCTCGATACCAGCAGCGCTCATCTGCGCCGGGGCAGCGCCCCGGGCAGCGGGCCGGACGCTCTGCCCGATTTGCTGCTCATCGAACGCGCACGCGGTGGCGATGAGCGCGCCATCGAGGCGCTGATCCGTCGCTACGGCCGCCGGCTGTTTCGCGTGGCGCGCAGCGTGCTCACGGACGAGGAGCGCGCCGAGACCGCGGTGCTCGAGGCATACCTCGCCGCCTTCGGCGATCTGAGCCGCTACGAGCCCACCGGTAAGTTTGCCGCCTGGCTGACGCGGCTCGCCTTCAACCAGGCACGCGCCCTGCGTGTCAGCGCCCGCGCGGCGCAGGCGTCCGCGCTGCCCGCGGCGGGCCTGCCTGCCGCGCAGGCCGAGCCCGCGGCGGGCGATGAGCCGCGCGAGCGCCAGGCACTCGAGCAGGCGATTGCCTCGCTCCCGCCGGTGTTCCGCACCGTCTACGTACTGCGCGTGGTCGAAGGTATCAGCGGCATCGAGACCGCCGCGTCCCTCGGGGTGCATGAGACGACTGTGCGCACCCGGCTGTATCGGGCCCATCGCCGCCTCGCCCCGGACCTCGCTCAGCGCGTGCGCACGGCGGCCTCGTTGCTCGAGCCCTCGCGCGAGGCAACCGAGCGCATCGTCAGCCGCACCCTGGCGCAGCTCAGTCACGGCTCGATGCTGACGATCTCCGCTTCGCCTCCCTGAAGGGTCACGGGTTCGCCGACGGCCCGACCGAGCAGCGCCTGCGCGAGCGGCGACACCCAGCTGAGCAGGCCCTGGGTCGCGTCGGCCTCGTCCTCGCCGACCAGCCGCCAGACCCGGGTCGCCCCGGTGGCGAGGTGTAACGTCACCTGCATGCCAAAACGCACGCGATCGGTGGCCGCCGCCGGCTCGACCACACGGGCGCTGGCGCGCCGCGCACTCCAGTAGCGCAGGTCGCGCTCGAGGCGCGCCCGCAGCGGCGCATCGTCGGCTTCGCGTGCGGCCTGGCGCTCGCCCTCGAGCTCGCGCACGCGCGCCTCGATGGCGGCGAGCCCGCGCGGCGTGACGAAGTTCGGATGCGGGCTGACCGGCCGCTCGGGGAGCAACTGGGGGTCATCGTCGGAATTGCGGACGAACGCGCGGCTCATGCCGCCAGTCCCGTGAGCCGCGCGCTCTCGTGCCACAGCCGTGATGCGTCGGCATCGTTCTGCGCCGCCGCGCTCGGTGCAAGGAGGCTGCAATCGCGGTAGTAGCCTCCTGAATGTCCGGCGAGCTCGGGTGCCGTCGCCAGGTAGACGCTGGTGCGCGCGCCCTGCTCACTCGAGAGCATGAACGGGCGCACCAGCGTGCCGAGCAACATGCGCAGCGCGGCGCTGCGGTGAAACAGGTTGCTGTAGACAAACCCCGGGTGCAGCGCGTTTACGGTCACGCCGCTGCCGGCGAGACGCGCCGCGAGCGCGCGCGCGAACAGCACGTTGGCGAGCTTCGAGCGCGCGTAGGCCGGCAGCAGACCCGAAACGGAGGCGTTCATGAGATCGGCGAAATCGAGGCTGGCGCGACGGTGTGCTTCGGAGGCGACCACGATCACCCGCGAAGGGGCCGAGGCCTTGAGCTTCCCTAACAGCAGGTTGGTCAGCAGGAACGGCGCCAGGTGATTGACGGCAAGGGTCAGGTCGTACCCCTCGGCACTGCGCGCACGCGCCGCGCTCATCATCCCGGCGTTGTTGATGAGCACGTCGAGCCGCGGCAGGTTGTCGAGCTCCTGCGCGAGGCGGCGCACCTGCGCAAGCTCGGCAAAGTCGGCCTGCACGGCACGCACCTCGCGATTGCCGGTGCTACGGCCGATGTCTCCGGCCAGCGCGCGAGCGCGCTCGAGATCGCGCCCGTGCAGCACGACCGTCGCGCCGAGCGCGGCCAGCGCGCGCGCGGTCGAGAGGCCGACGCCGTGCGTAGCCCCGGTGACAACACAGATCCTGCCGTTCATACTGCCCACCGGATCCCTCCGGCGGGATGGTATATGAAAGGCATCGGGCCCATCGCGGCACTGCCGCTCGTGGCGCTCGGCGCGCTGGCGCTCGCGGCGCGGGCGATTGCCGCCCCGAGCGCGCCTCCGGAATTCACCCACCGCCAGGCCTCCGACTGGATCAACTCCGAGCCCCTGACACTCGCCTCGCTCAAGGGCAAAGTCGTGCTGCTGGAGTTCTGGGCCTTCGAATGCGTCAATTGCCTCAACTCGCGCGCCTGGGTGGAGACGATAGCAAGCAGCAAGGCCGGGCAGGGGTTCGTGGTCATCGGGGTGCACACCCCGGAACTCCCTGCGGAGAGAAACCCGAACGCCGTGCGCCATGCAGTCGACCGCCTCGGCATCCATTACCCGGTGATGATCGATGAAGACTCCTCCTACTGGCGTGCTCTGCACAACCAGTACTGGCCGGCCTTCTATCTGATCGGCCGCGACGGCCGCCTGTACGGTCCGGTGCTCGGCGAGATGCACGTCGGCGACGCGCGCGCCGGGAAGATGGAGCAGATCATCGACCAGCTGCTCGCAGCGCCCGCAACGTGAGCGGCGTCGCCAGCGCCTTCCTGCTCACTTTCGCGGGTCTCTTCCCCATCGTTAACCCCATCGAAGGGGCACCTTTCTTTCTCGGCCTGACCGCATACCTGCCGAGCGCCGAGCGCCAGGCGCTGTCGCGCAAGGTCGCGATCAACGGTTTTGCTCTGCTGCTCGGCTCGATGGTGCTCGGCCCGTATCTGCTCGAGTTCTTCGGCATCCAGCTGCCGGTGGTGCGGATCGCCGGCGGCTTCGTGGTCGCGGCCCTCGGCTGGAAGCTGCTCACCCAGGAGCAGTGGTCGGATCACACCGATGGTGTCGGCACGGCGCCGTCCGAAAGAAAGGTGGGCAGCTTCTACCCGCTCACCATGCCGATGACCGTGGGTCCGGGCTCGATGTCGGTCGCCATCACCATCGGCAGCCGCAGGCAGCCGGGGCTGCCGAAGCTCGTGGTGGCGGAGCACGCCGCGGGCGCCCTGCTTGGACTGATCGCGATCGGGCTCAGCATCTACGTCGCCTACCGCTTCGCGGAGAACATCGGGCGACTGCTCGGCGCCACGGGTCTGGAGGTCCTGGTGCGCCTGTCGGCTTTCATTCTCATGTGCATCGGCATCGAGATCATCTGGAACGGCTACACGGTGCTCGCCGGCGTGCATTGAGATGCGCGCCGCCTGCGGCCGTGCCGCGTGCGCCTGTGCCGCGCTGCGATCGCACAATATCGGTGCAAACACAGGCCGCTGCCGGCGAGGCGCGCGCTTGGTCTAATATCCCGCATGCGCAGTGCGGTCACTCCCTACGATGAGATGCTCGATGCGGCGGGTGCGCCGCGCTCGCACTGTCTGCAGTACTACAGCTGGCTGCGCGAGCAAACGCCCGAGAACCTCGCGCACAAGCGCGCCGAGGCGGATGCGCTGTTCCACCGCGTCGGCATCACCTTCGCAGTCTACGGGGAGAACGAAGGCACCGAGCGGCTCATTCCCTTCGACATCGTGCCGCGCATCATGCCGGCGGACGAGTGGGCGCGCCTCGAGCAGGGCCTGAAGCAGCGCGTGCGGGCGCTGAATGCCTACATCGCCGACATTTACCACGAGCAGCGCATTCTGCACGCCGGGCGCATCCCCGCGGAACAGATCCTGTGCAATCCACAGTACCGGCCGGAGATGCAGGGTCTCAACTTGCCGGGCGGCATCTACGCGCACATCAGCGGCATCGACATCGTGCGCGATCACGACGGCGCGTTCTGCGTGCTCGAGGACAACGTGCGGGTGCCCTCGGGAGTCTCCTACATGCTCGAGAACCGCAAGATGATGATGCGGTTGTTCCCGGAGCTGTTCGGGCGCGATGCGATCGAGCCGGTCGAGCACTACCCGGACGTGCTGCACGAGAACCTGAAGAGCGTCGCCCCGGTCGGCGTGACCGACCCCACGGTGGTGCTGCTCACTCCGGGGGCCTACAACAGCGCCTACTTCGAGCACGCCTTCCTCGCGCAGCAGATGGGGATCGAGCTGGTCGAGGGCCAGGACCTGTTCGTGCGCGATGCGGTGCTCTACATGCGCACCACCCGCGGGCCCGAGCGGGTCGATGTGGTGTACCGGCGGCTGGACGATGACTTCCTCGATCCGCTCTACTTCCGGCCGGACTCGACGCTCGGCGTACCGGGACTCCTCACCGCCTACCGCGCCGGTCACGTGACCATCGCCAATGCCATCGGCACCGGGCTCGCCGACGACAAATCGGTCTATCCGTACGTGCCCGACATGGTGCGCTTCTATCTCGAGGAGGAGCCGCTGCTCGCCAACGTGCCGACCTGGGTGCTGCGGCACGCCGAGGATCGCGCCTACGTGCTCGCGCACCTCGAGGAGCTCGTGGTGAAGGAGGTGCACGGCGCCGGCGGCTACGGCATGTTGATCGGTCCGGCGGCGAGCAGCACGCAGCTGGCCGAATTCCGCGCCCGCATCCGCGCGCACCCGGAGCGCTACATTGCGCAACCGACGCTCGCGCTGTCGACTTCGCCGACGCTGGTGGCCGCGGGGCTCGCGCCGCGCCACATCGACCTGCGTCCTTTCGTGCTCTCCGGACGTGAGGTGACCGTGGTGCCCGGCGGGCTGACACGCGTGGCGTTGCGCGAGGGGTCGCTGGTGGTCAACTCCTCGCAGGGCGGCGGGACCAAGGACACCTGGGTACTCGGTGCGGCGCCGGGCGCTCCGGCCGCCGCTGATGGCGGCGGTGCCTGAGATGCTCAGCCGTACCGCCGATCACCTGTACTGGATGTCGCGCTACCTCGAGCGCGCGGTGAATCTCGCGCGCATGGTCGATGCGCACCAGCGCCTCGCACTGCTGCCGCGTGCTCCGGAGGCCGTACGGCAGGGCTGGCAGGCGACACTGGTATCGCTCGGGCTCGATGAGGCCTACCGCGAGCGCCACGGCAGCGTCACCCCGCGCAAGGCCTTCGACTTCGTCGCCTTCGACCGCGAGCACCCGGGAAGCATTCTGCAGTGCCTGCGCGCGGCGCGCGAGAATGCCCGCGCGGTGCGCGGCACGATCACCTCCGACATGTGGGAGACGCTCAACGCCACCTACCTCGAATCACTCACATTCAGTTCCAACATGCCGGCAAGCGCCCGCGGCGAGTTCCTCGAATGGGTGAAATACCGCACCCACCTCAGCCGTGGCATAACATCCGGCACGCTGCTGCGCGACGAGGCCGCGCACTTCACCCACATCGGCACCTTCCTCGAGCGAGCCGACAACACCACGCGGATGCTCGAGGCACGCTGGCGCGATCCCGGTGGCCGCGGTGAGCGGCTGGTGGAAGAGGCCTCGGAGTGGGCGGTACTGCTGCGCGCGATGTCGGCGTTCGAGATGTTTCGCCGCCTGTACCGCGACAGCGTCACGCCGCTGCGCGTCACGCAGATGCTGCTGATGCGCGATGACCTGCCGCAGGGGGTGCACCGCTGCCTCGATGAGCTGCAGGCGAACCTCGCGGCCGTCGCCAACGACCAGTCGAGCGAGACGCTGCGCCGCGCCGGGGAGCTGCACGCGCAGTTTCACTTCGGACGCTTCGAGGAGCTGTGTGCCGACGGCGTGCCACCGTTCCTCGACCGCTTCCAGGGACGGCTGCGCGATCTCGGCGAGCGGATCGCGAACGACTTCCTCGTGCCCTCGGGCATCCACTAGGCGCGACGCGCACCCGGAATTCACCCGACATGCAGCTGCGCATCCTTCATCGCACCGTCTACAGCTACGACGAACCGGTCAAGTACACCGCGCAGACGCTGCGCCTCACGCCGCGCCGCGAGGGGGCGCAGCGCGTGCTCTCCTGGAGCATCCGCGCACCCGGGCGGCGTACCGAGCAGCTGGACGCGCACGGCAACATCACGCACCTGCTGACGCTCGAGGAGCCGCACCGCGCCATCGAGATCGATGTGCGCGGCGTGGTGGAGATGGCCGGGGACGAGGAGTTCGTACGCTTCGACGGCACGCTCTCGCCGCTTGCGTATCTCGCGGCGACGCCGCTCACCGTCGCGAGCGCGGAGATGGTGCTGCTCGCCCGCGAGCATCTCGCGGGCGCTGGCAGCCTGCGCGAGCGTCTCTACCGCCTGGCGAGCGGCGTGTACCAGGCGGTGCGCTACATGCCCGGGACCACCAGCGTCGAGGACTCGGCCGCCGAGGCGTTCGCCCGCGGTCAGGGCGTTTGCCAGGACCAGGCGCACGTGTTTATCGCCTGCTGCCGCGCGGCCGGGATCCCGGCGCGCTACGTGAGCGGCTACCTCTGCAGCGTCGACGACAGCGACTCGGCGAGCCACGCCTGGGTGGATGCCTGGCTGCCGGAGCAACAGGGCTGGCTCGGTATCGACGTAACGCACCTCGAGCCGATGGGGCCGAAGCACTGCCGCCTTGCGGTCGGGCGCGACTACCTGGATGCTGCGCCGGTGCGCGGCGTGCGCCGCGGCGGCGGCCGCGAGGTGCTGGATGTCAGCGTTGCGGCGACCACTTCCGGTGAGCAATGAATTCGGCGACCAAAGCGGAGACCTGCAATCCATGACCTATTGTGTGGGCATCCTGCTCGATACCGGGATGGTGTTCCTCTCGGACTCGAGAACCAGCGCCGGCGTCGACCAGATCAGCACCTTCCGCAAGACCGTGGTGTTTCAGAAGCCGGGCGAGCGGGTGCTGGTGTTGCAGAGCGCCGGCAATCTGGCCATCACCCAGGCGGTGACCAGCGTGCTGCGCGGGAACCTCGAGGCGGCCGAGACCGCAGCCGGGGTCACGCTGTTCGGCTGCCGCAACATGTTCGAGGCGGCGCAGTGCGTCGGCGAGGCATTGCGCGAGGCCTATCGGCGTGATGCGCCCGCGCTCAAGCAGTTCGCGGTGGAGTTCAACGCCAGCTTCATCCTCGGCGGCCAGATCCGCGGCGAGGAGCCGCGCCTCTTCAGCATCTACTCGCCCGGCAACTTCATCGAGGCTACCGCCGAGACCAGCTATTTCCAGATCGGCGAGTCGAAATACGGCAAGCCGATCATTGATCGCGTGATCCGCCGCAGCAGCAGCCTGAACGAGGCGGCCAAGGCGGCGCTGATCTCGATGGACTCCACCATCCGCTCGAATCTCTCCGTCGGGCTGCCGCTCGATCTGGTGATGGTGAAGCGTGATCGCTTCGCGATCGCGCGTCACGTGAGCATCGATGACGACAACGCCTACTTCGCCAGCATCCGCAAGCGCTGGAGCGAGGCACTGCGCGAGGTGTTCGCCCAGCTGCCGGAGCCGGACTGGCTGCGCAACCCGCGCGGCTGGGCTCCCGAGCAGCGCGCCGCCGACTAGAGCGCGGCGCGCGCGGGCGCAGCCGCGGTGAGCAGCGCCAGCACCGCACCACGTGCGGCCGCCGAGTGCACCGGCAGTGCCAGTACGTCACCGGGCCGTGCCCACTCGAGAGCGCAGCGCACCGCCTCGAGCTCGCTGGTGCGCATCGGCAGCGATGACTCCGGCAGTCCGGCACTCCGCAATGCGGCATGAATGACGCGCGGGATCTCCCCGGGCGCACGGCCGCGCAGGTGCGCCTCGTTTTCCTTGATGACGATGAGCGAGGGATGAAACTCCGCCGCCGCCAGCGCCAGCGCTTCGATCTCGGCATCCTGGCGGTTGCCGGCGTGGCCGAGCAGCAGGCCCAGCCTGCCACCGCCGCCACGCAGATACTCGGCAACGCGCAGCAGGCCGCGCAGTCCCTCCGGGTTGTGCGCATAGTCGACGAGTATGCGCACGCCGTCGCGCTCGAAGCGCATCATGCGCCCGAAGTTGTCGCTGACGTTCGCGCCAAAAGCGGCGAACACCGCCGTGATGTCGGCCGCCGGCACGCCGAGCGCGGCGGCCGCGATGGCGGCGCCCGCCAGGTTGGCGACATTGTAGGTTGCGCTGCCCTCGACGCTGAGCGGCATGGCAGCGATGGCGCCGAGGTCATACTCCGCGCCCCCGTGTCGCAGCATGAGGCGCCCGTCGCGCACGCCGCAGCTCGCATGCGCGCCGCTCGCCTGGGCGCGCCGCGCCGCCGTGTCGGCATCGAGCGAGAACCATCCGAGCGACGGCGCATGCCCGAAGCGCTGCACAAGCTTCGCGGCTTTCGCGACCAGCTGCGCATCGTCGGCGCTCAGCACCAGGACCCCCCCGGGACGCACCACGCCCGCGACCGCGAGCTTCACGTCGGCGAGCGCGCCGAGATCGTCGATGCCGTACTCGCCGAAGTGATCGGCGCTCACATTGGTGACCAGCGCCACCTGCGCCAGCGACACGGCGATGCCGCGACGCAGGATCCCGCCGCGCGCCGTCTCCACGATGGCACAGCCGGCACCGCGTTCGCGCAGCACGCGCCGCGCCCCCGCAGGTCCGGAATAGTCGCCGCTCTCGAGCGTCTCGGCGCCAAGAAACACGCCGTCGGTGCAGCAATAGGCGGGCAGCCAGCCGCGCGCGGCGGCGCAGGCGGCCAACAGCCGCACGCTGGTGGTCTTGCCGTTCGAGCCGGTCACGACTGCGGTCGGTATGTCGTACAGCTCCTCCCAGTGCACCGCATGCACCTCCGGCAGCGCCGTGAGCGCGAAGTCGCACCCGCCGCTGCCGGACCCGAGGGTGAGCAGCTCATCATCGAGCGCGTGTGACAGGCCGCGCACGGCGGCCTGCGCGAGCAGCGCGCGCAGTTCCGGGCGCGCCTCGCGCGCGGCAAGACGCGCGAAGCGGCGCAGCGCCGGCGCTTCCGCGAGCACCGGCACGAACTCGAGATCGGGCACTGCCGCGTCCTCGAGCGTTGCCGCGACGAGCGCCGCCTCGAGCCCGCCCCATCGCCCAGCGTCCTGCGCGAAGAGCGTGGCGCACAGCGCCCACTCGTTGACCTCCGTGGCCGTAAAGAGCGCATCGACCGGCGCCGCGAGTGCGAGCGAAGCGCCACCTGCGTGCGTGCGCGCCACGACGCCGGGCATGCGCCAGCCGAGGTGCGCACGCGCGCGCTCGACGCGCGTACGCCAGCCGACGAGCAGCGCGGCGTCGGCCGCGAGGCCGACGGTTTCGAGCTGCGCCCCGCAGCCGGCAAAAAACAGGTTAGCACCCGTGAGGCGCCGCGAGGCCGCGAACGGCAGTAGGGTTGGCTCGCTCAGTCGGCGGCCTCCGGGGCGAAGTGGACGCCGCGCTCGTCGCGGATCAGACCCTCGAGGCTGAACGCCGCCGCCGGCGCCTCGGCGGCACGATAGGCGCCGTCTCCGCTCGGCTCGCTGAGCGGCGCGGGCGGCGGTGTGCTCGGCGCCACCGCAGCCCCTGCCGGCTTGAACTTGGTGATCTGCTTCCACGAGCGAATCAGCGCGTCGGCGAAGATGAGCAGCAGATCCCCGGGCTGTCCCATGTTGAGCGCGGCGGCGATGGCCTCCTGCTCCTCGGG
>DATIZW010000189.1:0-4991 GCA_035516875.1 Steroidobacteraceae bacterium | reverse complement strand
CGCAGCTGCGCGACACACTCCTGACGACTGCGGACGCCCGCGCCCACGTGGTGGTGCTGTTCGCCGACCTGCGCGGCTTCACCAGCCTCTCCGAGCACCTCGATCCACAGCACGTGGTGCCGCTGCTCAATGAGTATTTCTCACTCCTCACCGAGATTACCTTCCGCTACGAAGGTACCGTGTTTCACATGGCCGGCGACTGCCTGATGCTCGCCTTCGGCGTGCCGCTCGAGCAGCCCGACAGCGCGCAGCGCGCGGTGCGCGCAGCGCGCGAGATGCTCTCGGGCTTCGCCGAGCTCGCGAGCACCTGGAAGGCGCGCTACCAGGTCGACGCCGGGCTCGGGATCGGCATCAACGAGGGCGAGGTCGTTGCCGGCAACATCGGCTCCTCCTCGTACATGAGCTACACGATCATCGGCGACACGGTGAACATCGCCGCGCGCTTGTGTCAGCGGGCTCGCGCCGGGGAGATGCTGTTCTCGAGCGCGCTCAAGCGCTCGCTCGATGCCCATGGGCTGGACATCGGTGCCACGGCGCTGCCGCCGCTGCAGCTGCGCGGGCGCTCCCATCCGATCGACATCTACTGCGTACCGCTCGGCAAGCGACTGCAGGTGAGCACCGGGCCCGTGGCTGCCTGAGGGGGGCTCGCCCGCGCCGAGCGCGTCCGGCGCGTCCAGCAGGTCCTGCGCGTCCGGCGACGAGGCTGCCTTGGCATGCGGGAGTGCCCGGGCGTGGCCGCCTTCGGTAAGCTGCGGCGTTTCGCCGCCAGCCATTCGAGCCGATGTCAGCACTTCTTCACCCTCCGACCCCGAGCGCGGCGCTGCCGCGCCTGCGCTGGCATCAGCTCTACGGCAGCGCCGCGGCGCTCGCGCTCGCCGAGGCCGCGCGCACCGATGAGCGCCTCTACGTGCTGATCGCCGACGGCGCGCGCGCGCTCGAGCGCCTGAGTGCCGAGCTGCGTTTCTTCACCTCCGGTGCGCTGCCGCTGCTGCGGTTCCCGGACTGGGAAGTGCTGCCCTACGACCTCTTCTCCCCGCACCCCGACATCACCTCCGAGCGGCTGAAGACGCTCTTCGAGCTCCCCGCCGCGCGCCACGGCTGCCTCATCGTGGCCGCCGACACCCTCATGCAGCGGCTGCCGCCCCGGCAGTACGTGCAGGGTCGCGCCTTCGAGCTGCGTAGCGGGGACGCGCTCGCGCTCGAGCCCTTCCGCCAGCGCCTCACCGAAGCCGGCTATGCGAGCGTGAGCCAGGTCGTCAGCCCCGGGGAATTCGCCGTGCGGGGCTCGCTCCTCGACGTGTTTCCCATGGGCTCCGCGGCGCCGCTGCGCATCGACCTGTTCGACGATGAGATCGAGGCTATCCGCCGCTTCGACCCCGACACCCAGCGCTCGCTCGACATGCTCGAGGAGGTTCGGTTACTGCCGGCGCGCGAGATCCCCCTCGATCCTCAGGCCGTGAAGGACTTCCGCCGGCGCTTCCGCACCCGCTTCGAAGGCGACCCGATGCGCACCAGCATCTACCGCGGCGTGAGCGAGGGTCTGGCGCCCTCGGGTGTGGAGTTCTACCAGCCGCTGTTCTTCGACGTGACCGCGACACTCTTTGACTACCTGCCCGGCGACGCAGTGATCGTGCACGACGCGGCTCTCGGGCAAACGCTGCGCAAAGCCTGGCAGGAGATCGGCACACGTTATGAGGATCGCCGCCATGACCTCGAGCGGCCGCTGCTGCACCCCGCGGAGCTGTTTCTCGAGCCCGCGGAGCTCGAGGCGCACCTGGCGCACTTTCCCAGCGTGACACTCGATGCCTTCAAGGCGGAGACCGAGCTTCAGGGTGGATCGCCCGCGGTGCGTAACTTCCCCACCACCGCCCCGCGCGAGCTGCGTATCGACGTGCGCGCCGAGCGGCCGTTCGCACCGCTCGATGCGTTTCTGCGCGCCTTCGAGGGACGGGTGCTGCTCGCCGCGGACTCCGCCGGACGGCGCGAGGTGCTGAGCGAGATGCTGCGTGCTCACGCGCACGAGCTGCGCCTGGTCGAGAGCTGGGACGCGTTTGCCGACGGCGGCATGCGGCTCGCCGTCACGGTCGCGCCGGATCTCGAGGGCCTCACCCTCACTGCACCGCCGATTGCGGTCATCGCCGAAGCCCAGCTGTTCGGTCCGCGCGCGCGGGCGGAGCGGGCACGGGCGCGGCGCGCCGCCGACCCGGAAGCCATCCTGCGCGACCTGCAGGATCTCAACCCGGGGGCACCGGTGGTGCACGAGGAATACGGCGTCGGCCGCTACATCGGCCTCATGCCGATGGACGTCGGCGGACAGCCTGGGGAATTTCTGGTGCTTGAATACCAGGATGGCGACCGGATCTACGTCCCGGTGCACGCGTTGCACCTGGTGAGCCGCTATACCGGCGCCGACCCCGAGAGCGCCCCGCTGCACAAGCTCGGCACCGATCAGTGGGCGCGTGCCCGCCGGCGCGCCGCCGAGCAGATCCGCGACGTCGCGGCCGAGCTGCTCGACCTGTACGCGCACCGCAAGGCCCAGCGCGGGCTCGCGCTCCGTGTCGATGAGGCGGACTACCAGGCCTTCGCCAGCGCCTTCCCCTTCGATGAGACCGAGGACCAGGCGCAGGCCATTCGCCAGGTGCTCGCCGACCTCGGCAGTGAGCGGCCGATGGACCGCATCGTGTGCGGCGACGTTGGCTTCGGCAAAACCGAGGTGGCGATGCGCGCAGCCTTCGTCGCCGCACACGCCGGGCGGCAGGTGGCGGTGCTCGCCCCGACGACGCTGCTGGTGCAGCAGCACCTCACCAACTTCCGCGATCGCTTTGCCGACTGGCCGGTGCGCGTCGAGGCGCTGTCGCGCTTCGGCACCTCGAAGGAGACGCAGGCGGTGCTCGCCGGGCTCGAGCAGGGTACCGTGGACGTGGTGATCGCTACGCACCGCCTGCTGCACGCGCACGCGCGCTTCAAGGACCTGGGACTGCTCATCATCGACGAGGAGCACCGCTTCGGGGTACGCGACAAGCAGCGCCTGCAGGCGCTGCGCGCCAACGTGCACGTGCTCACGCTCACCGCCACGCCGATTCCGCGCACCCTCAACATGGCGCTCGGCGGGCTGCGCGATCTGTCGCTGATCACCACCGCGCCGGCGGAGCGGCTGGCGATCAAGACCTTCCTCATCGAGTGGCACGCGCCCACGCTGCGTGAGGCGGCGCTGCGCGAGCTGCGCCGCGGCGGGCAGGTCTACTTCGTGCACAACGAGGTACGCACCATCGGCAAGATCGCCGCCGAGGTGCAGTCGCTGGTGCCCGAGGCGAGCGTGCGCATCGGCCACGGGCAGATGCGCGAGCGCGAGCTCGAGCAGCTGATGGTGGATTTCTATCATCGCCGCTTCAGCGTTCTGGTGTGCACCACCATCATCGAGAGCGGCATCGACGTGCCGACCGCCAATACCATCATCATCAACCGTGCCGATCACATGGGGCTTGCGCAGCTGCATCAGCTGCGCGGCCGCGTCGGTCGCTCCCACCACCGCGCCTACGCGTACCTCATCGCGCCGCCGCGCCAGGCCCTGCCGCGCGACGCCGCCAAGCGGCTCGAGGCGATCGAATCGATGGAGGAGCTCGGCGCGGGCTTCGTGCTCGCCACGCACGACCTCGAGATTCGCGGCGCCGGTGAGCTGCTTGGCGAGCAGCAGAGCGGGCAGATGACGGAGGTCGGACTATCGCTGTATCTCGACATGCTCGAGCATGCGGTGCAGGCGCTGAAGTCCGGGCGCGAGCCGGCTCTCGATCAGCCCCTCGCCGCGGCGACCGAGGTGGAGCTGCGGCTGCCGGCGTTCCTGCCCGAGGTCTATGTCGGCGACGTGCACGTGCGGCTGTCGCTCTACAAGCGCATCGCCGCCGCCGACAGCGACACAGCGCTCGATGACCTGACCGCGGAGCTGCACGATCGCTTCGGTCCGTTGCCGCCCGCGGCGCAGAATCTGTTGCGCATCGCGAAACTCAAACTGAAGGCGCGTGCCCTCGGCGTGCGGCGGCTCGATCTCGGCCCGCAGGGCGGCTCGGTGTTGTTCGAGGAGCGCTCCGGGGTCGATCCGGCAACCGTGGTACGCATGATTCGTCAGGGGGCACGCGAGTACCGTCTCGAGGGGCCGCTGAAGCTGCGCGTATCGCGGCAGCTGCCGGCCGAGGGCGCGCGCTTCGAGTACGCCGCGCAGCTGCTACAGCGGCTCGGCGAAGCGCCCCGCGTCCACTAGAATGACGCGCATGAATGCCCGCCGTGCGCAGTTGCGCAGCGTAACGGTCGCTCTCGCCGCGGTGCTGCTGGCCGCGCTGCGTGCCGCGGCCCAGGACACCACCGCTCCGGGCGCCGCTACCGGACCCGCCGCCGCCGGGCCGGTCTACAACATCGAGATCATCGTCTTTCGCGCCTCCGGAGTGCTCGGCGGTGCCGAGGACTGGGGCGCGGAAGCGGGTGCGCGCAGCATCGCCGGCGATGAGTCGGCGAGTGGCTCTTCGCAGGTGGGACACTTCGTCGCGCCGCTTCCACCTTCGGTGTGGCAGCTCAACGAGCTCGAGAGCCGCCTGCGCGCGAGCGGTACCTACGTGCCGGTGGCGCACACGGCGTGGTCGCAGACGGCGAGTGCGTGGGGCACGCGCGCGGGTTTCTCCCTGCAGAAGCTCGGCGTCAGCGTGCCGGGTCTGACGGGTAACGTGTTCCTCGAGCGCGGCCAGTTCCTGCACCTCGGGATGTCGTTGACCTATGCCATGGCCGCGCCGCCCCCCGGACTTGGTGCCGCCCCGGACACACCCTTCACGCTCAATGAGAGCCGCCGGGTGCGCTTCTACGAGCGCAGCTACTTCGATCACCCCGCCTTCGGCGTGATCGCCCTGGTGACACCGGCCCAGGGCGCCCGGGCACCGGGGCGCTGAGGCGCTTTCAGCCTTCCCCGAGCAGCTGCGCAGCGCTGAACTCGAAGGTCTCCCCGCCCG